>DLOU01000013.1:360-90158 GCA_002477275.1 Caryophanales bacterium UBA7476 | reverse complement strand
AAATTTTACCGGAACTCAAAATCAGATTAAATTTTCTTTAATCTTAATTGTTTTGCACTTGTATTATCTATTTCATTATTTTCTAAAGCTTTTTGATCTAATTCTTTATAATATGAAATATTTACTTTTGAATTTTGCATTCTTTCAAGTGGCTTATCATAATATGCGATTGATCCTGGTAACCAGTTTTCATTTAATTTTGACATAACCAATGCATTTATTTTTTCTTCTAATTCTTTATAATCAATGTTTGTATCATATAAAGATATATGATATCTTGGAATATACTGAACCATTTCATCAGATATTGGTGTAACAACTACTTCTCTGATTTCAGGTATTGTTAATAATAAACTTTCTAATTCTTCTGGATAGATGTTATCACAACCTGAAACGAAATTTCTTTTTTGTCTACCAACATATTTATATTCACCATCAGGTGTTTTCATTAATAAGTCGCCAATATTAATCCATCTTTTTCCGTTTTCATCATAAGAAATTACTTTTGCAGTTTCCTCTGGATTATTATGATATCCTAACATGACAGATGGACCAGATACATAAAGTAATCCTTTTTCTCCATCTTTTGCTTCTTTACCAGTATCTGGATCAACTAATTTAACATCTAATGTAGATATAGGTTCACCTACTGTGCCTCTATGATGAATTTTACCATTATTAATCATCATTGAAGCCCATGTTTCAGTAGCACCTAATCCATCACCTAATTTAGCATCACTACCACAATATTTTAATGCTTCATTAATAGCATTTTCGGTAGTAGCTTTTTTAGCTTCTCCTCCAGAAGTAGCATAATGTAATTCACTAAGTGATCCTGGTTTTAATCTACTGCTTGGAACAAATTTATCACCTTGTTGTTCAATTAAGGAAACCCAATGAGGAGGTCCACCAACAGCAGCATTTGCATGTGTTCTAACAATTTCATCATATAGATCACTTGGCATTGCTTTAAGTGTTAAAGCATATTCCATATTATTACATAAAGCATAGTGTAATATTGAACGACCATATGCCATATGTCCGAATGGAATATTTCCTAAATGGATCATTCCAGGTTCAGCTGGGAATATAGAATTCATTCCCTCAACTACTGAATTTAATCCATTATCTGATAATTCAACACCCTTATGAACTCCTGTTGATCCACCTGTAAATAAAATATCTCTTAATCCATCTTGTTCAAATGGAGCTTTTACATAATCAACATCACTATAGTTTTTCTTTAATAATGATTTTAAATTACTATCTTTAGATAATTTAAAGTTACCATTTTTTAATTGTAATAATTTATATCCGGCTTTTATCTTCATATCATCTAATGAATCGACTGGTGAATATAAGATAGTAGAAAAGTTTAATGCTTTTTCCCAATCTTTAAAATTTTTATAACACATATCAACACTAATAACCATTTTAGGTTTAGTCATTTCTATATCTAATTTCGTTTTTTCTTTATTATCAAATGGACTATAACCAACAACTATAGCACCAATGACATCTAAAGCATAAAGTAAATATACAGATTCTGGAGTATTGTATGCACAAATACCTATAACATCACCTTGTCTTACTCCTTTTGAATATAACAATCTAACATATTTTTCAATTCTATCGTGCATTTCTTCATAAGTTATTTTTCTATCACCAAAAGACAAAGCTGTTAAATCCATATAATCTTTGTTTTGCTCAAGCATATAATTATATTTGGTTTCATTAATATTTTTCATATAAACCCCTCACAATCAAACCAATCCATTTGTTTGGCTGTATATAATAGCATAAAAACGTTATTTTGTCAAATATATGTAAATCATTTATTAATACTTTCGGCTTTTTAACGGCACGTCTTTTAACATTCGCGCATCATATTTTTTCATATCTTCGGGCGTACAATATCCTATATAAGCATATGTTCCTTGAAGTTTATTCGGATCAAAGCCATAAACTGTCATTCTTGAATGGCCCTCAATAATCAAAAATTTTTCATTATTACATGTTATTAATATAACTGGTGGAAATGTTTTATTTTCTAAATGTTCAATACCATCTAGAAATGGCTTATTAGATACATCGAAAATTTCAATACCATTTTTAATATTTTTTGCAGCTTCAATTGGCTTGGAAGTATTATTAGATAACTCATTCCAATAATCATAATCAATATAATAAATATTATCTATATCTTCAGAGGATAATTCTACTAATTTCCATTCATAAATATCAGGAAAGTTTTTAAACAATTCTTTGTTAGGATATCCTCTATACATCTCCATGATTTTTAATCTTAACAAGTTTTCTTTTTGATTACCTTCATCTCCGTTAGTTATTATATCACTACTATATGCTAATTCATTTAAAATACTGATAAGCTTCTCGTTAAAACGATTTGAATTTAATTCTCCTTTTAAAAATTCTAATATCATTTCGTTTTCATTAGATATTCTAATTGTTTTCATACATATCACAACCTCTTATATAATATTATAGCATGAATTATAATCATTTCAGAATAAATAAGTAATATAAAGCAAAAAAAGAGGTAGTCCTTTCGGACTACCTTTCATCATTTAAACTTTGTAATAAATTTAAATTAGGATTTTCATTATGAACCTCAATAATAGTTTGATTATTTTGTTCCATAATCTGATAATGATAATATTCTTCTTTAATTTTCTTGCTTAATAATGATTTTTCTTTTTGAACTAATAATTTATTTATAGTTACTTTCATATATATTCTATGATTAGGGCTAGATAGATATTTTAATTGATATCCTTTTTTAAAAATTTTATCAATTATCTCTTCTACAGGTTTTAAATTATCCTTATCTGCTTGCTCTAATGATTGATTCATTTCTTTAACTTCTCTAGGATTAGGTTTTCTTTTTTCTTTAATCACATGTTTTATTTGTTCTACAGTAAAGTATGTACAAGATAAATCTTTTAATGGATTAGATTCTCTTTCTACTCTACCAGATTCATAACAACTAAATTTATTATATAAAACAGTATCCCTAAAAATTGGAAAACCAATTATAGGAAATATTATAGTTTTATAATGAAGTTGTTTTACTTCTTCTGGAGTCATTAAATCTCTACCAATTAAATTAGTAGTTTTATCTCCATTATAATTCATAAGAGAAACAGATTGCCTCATACTATTAGATTCAATAGTTTTTTTACCTAATCTTTTAGAAATAGCTTCTGCTGTTTCTTGTGTATTCGTCTTTAAATAAACAAGACCACAGTTATCCAAAATGATTTGTGCTACTTCTTTTCCGTATACATTATCTAATTGAGAAAATGATTGTATAAAGAAATGAAAATGCATACCTCTAGATCTTGCAACTGAAACAATCGCTTCTATATCAGCAAGTGGTGGACAGTTTGCGAATTCATCTAGTATAAAATCAATTTCATAAGGTAATTTCTTTTTATCATTACTATTAGCAAGCTTTACTAAATCTCTATATAGTAATCCTACTATAATTGTTACTAAAGTAAAATATGTTTTATCTTCATCTGGAACAATTACATACAAGGCTACTGGTTCACTTCCTAATATATTAAAATCAAAATCGCTTGTACTAGTAACATTTGCTACATTAATGTCATCAAATATATTCATTTTTTGACCAAATACAGCAGTAATTGATTTATATGTATTTTCACTAGCACTTAATATACTTACTAAAGCATCTTTAGACTTACTTCCATATGATTTAGTATTAATGTAATCTTTAAACTTTTTAAAGTTATTTTCTTCCATAGAACTATTTTGAAACTTTCTAATAGAAGTCATAGTCATTTTTTCTCTAGTAATATTACCAGCTTTATATTCTTCTAAAAAGAATCCAATTAGACCTTCTAATAAGTTCTTAGCAGATTCATTCCAAAATGGATCTTTCTGTTCCACTTTATCTTGCATAACCATTGTTGCAAGTGAAGATATTAATCTATTTGTTTCAGCTAGACAACTCATAGATTTATTATTGTAATTTAATTTATCATTTTCATTATCTGATTCAAGCGATAATTTTTCATAGTTTATATATTCTTCATATTCTTTTATTACTGGCTCTAGTATATTTATCTTATTTGATTTTTCTGGATTTCTAAAATCTATAGTTAATATTTTATACCCTTGATGTTGAAACATCTTCGATGTTGCTTGATAAATCTCCCCTTTCGGGTCGGTAATAAAAACACTTCTTTTTTTCTTTGCTTTTGAAATAAAAGTACAGGTTGGTATTACTGCTGTTACTGATTTACCAGATCCAGTTGATCCTAAATAAACATAATGAGGTGTTTCTCTATCAAAATAAATACTTTTTAAATTTTTACTAAAGGAAACTGGAAACCCAGCTTCTTTTATATGATAGATACTTTCTTTTTTAAAGTTCTTTTTAATCTCTTTATTTGTACTAAATCTAGCAGAACCATACTCATTATCATTCTTTACTTTATGTTTCATTAAAATAGGTTCTATATACATAAATCCAATAATAAAAATAACTATTACTACAAGTAAAGCAATTAATCCTATATTCATGCTAATTCATAATCCTTATTAAAATTTCTACAATAATCAATTATATCTTCTAATTTATCATTTGAATCTACACTTGATAAATAATCATCTAAATCTTCTTCTTGATCAATATTTAAATTAATATTATTATTTTTTAAATATGAATATGCAAAATACTTAATAATATCATCTTGATTCTCATATAATTCTTGTTCATATGCATAATATTGTCCTTGTTGAATTTGCCTTAATATATCATTAGGATTACCAAATTCTTTAGTAGCTTCATCAATATAGTACATATTACTTTTACCCCATTCAAATAAATCAGAAGTATAAATATCTACATTACTATCAGCTATTTCAGAAAATACATCACATATATATCCACTATCATATTGAGTTATATTATTTCCATATGTAAAACTTAAATTAGTTTCTAAGTCTTTTAAAATATTATCATACATAATATACCTCTATGTTAACTCTGGTTCTTTAGCATCAAGTTTCATATTATCAATTACATAATCATCATCAAAATATCTTTCCATTGATGGATATTCTAAATCTTGTTCCTCTTCTTTTACACTTTCATAATAATGTTCATCATAATCATCATATGATTCTCCAATTCTTGCATATCTATAAGATAAGTCTTTATCTTTTAAATGACTTAATCCTTCCATAATTGCATTAACATCATCATAATCTGATCCAGAATATTCATACCATTTAATAGAATTCCAACCAATATATTTAGCATATTTTGTTTCATGATTTATATCTAATTGATCAAGTAAATTACCATATGTATAATTCTTATCTTTTAAATATTGATCTGTAAATTTTCTTAATTCATCAAATCCTTTTTTTGAAGTCATTATTCTGACATCTGATCTGTATCCCATACTTCTTCCTCCTCTGGATATTTTGCTCTAAGTTCTTTATGAGTTTGTCTAAGATATTCAAGTGAATCAATCATTTCATTCACTTCTCCATCTATGCTCCACCCATCATTTGGCATATGTAACCTAAACCAAAAATAATCTCTACATACTTTTGAAATATCACAAAAAATATGATAGATTTTTTTCTCATCTTCTTCACTCATATACATGTTCTTTGTCCTCCTTAAATAAATTCTCAAATTCTTTTTCAGCTTGTTCTAACTCATCATTTATATTTCTAACAGCTTCTTTAATTTTGTATTTACTTACAAATTGAGATTTTCTATTATTTGAAGATAAATAACTTGTTAAAATATCAAACTTATTTCTTTTTTTGTTCTTCTTATATTCTTTATAAACAGCTTCTTGTATTATTTTAGAATCTGTTATTTTTTTATATTGAGCATAATTAACAATTGCATTTAAAACATAATTATCTAAGTATTTTTGTTTAGACTTAATAAAAGAATCATCGACTTCTTTGGAATGATTCTTTTTAGCCACTTCATTAAAATATTTGTTAATCTCTTTTAGACTAGTTTTAAACTTTTGATAATCATTATATAACTCTGTATCTTTTTTAGAAAAAATATTACTTTTTATTTCTTTAGTTAAATCTCTTATTTCTTTATTTTTAATTGAATTAAATTTTATTTTTTGATTTTTAGAATCTCTTTTTTCTTCTAAAAGTTTTCCTAATTTATTTATTTTTTCTTCAATCAAAATATCTGATTTATCATTAAGTAAAAAGTTTTTTTCTTTAGGATTAAAATATTTTTTTAATTCTTCTATCTCTTTATTAGTTTCTTTTAATAATGGTGTAAAAACTTGTTCTTTATGAATATAATGTTCTATTTCATTTTTTAAGAAACCAAGTTCTTTTTGTTCTAGCTTACCAGCATGCCTATATACCAGTTCTTTACTCATAGTTCTTTTATAATTAGGTTTCTTTTCAGCAAATGATAAATGAAAGTGGAGATTATCTGTATTAGTATGAAGCGAAAATTGATAACTCATATTATTAATATCATCAAATCCACATTTTTTTAAAAACATTGGAATAATATGTTTGGCTAAATCTTTCTCAAATTTTTTTATATCTACATTTTCTTCTAAATAGTTTTCTGGAAAAGAAATAACAAGTTTATAAATATTAGAATTTTCTATATACTTAGCATATTGTTTTTTTCTTTTTTCTATTTCATCTTTAGTAGCATATTCTCCATTTTCAAACATAATATTCATTTCTTTATCTTTACCTATTTTTCCACTAAAATAATCTAACATAAAAAATGCTTTCTTTTTTTCATTAGCATAATAATCAAACATATTCATTGTTGAATTATGTACTTGATTTTGAGTTTTATAAATATGATTAAGATTCTTAAAACTAGGAGTAAACATATTTTTTACAACTACATTTGGAGTACTAGTCATCATATTTTAATTTATCCTTATTAGTTTTAAACTTTTGTAATGCTTTATTATTTCTAGGATTACTTAATTTTTCTATTTCCATATCAGAATAGAACTGTTCTATTAAATCTCTTAAATATAACTGTCTAGAAAATATCTTTTCTAATAAAACACTATTTTGTTTTAATAAGATATTTTCTTCACTTGAATTCAATCCAATTTCTATTAATGTTCTAATTGATTGAGAAAAATTTAATCCATTATTATTTGCATATTCTTTAACTCTATCTTTAATATCTTGAGTTAAATATATATGTGGATCAGCCATAATTAAATCTCCCTTCCTTTAGTCTTAGAATTTTCTTTAATTGCACTTGTGATTAAATCGTTATACTCTTCAGAATTTTCTATATCATAAGATATCTCCCATACTTCTTCAGGTTCAAAATCTATTCCCATCTCTTGAGATAAATTATAGATTTTTTTATCTAACTTACTAAATAATCCATCAAAATAAAAAACCATATTGAATTCTTGTCTAGCTTCATCATAATCTAACTGAGCAACATTCTCATTTTGATGTACAGCCTCAATTATGTCATTAATATGAGATTTAATATAAGTTATAGATTCTTCATCATAGTCATCTAAAAAATCATTTAAGCTAACTATGTAATTAAAACTGGTAGTCTTATCCATTCCATAGTTAACTATGTCATTCGCTATCAGTTTGTTCAAATTTAATTTTTCCATACTTTGCCTCCTCTTCATAAATTTTTAATAAACCTTTTTCAATTATCTCTCTTAACATATCACTAATTAAAAGACCTCTAGCTTCTGCTTCTATTTCTATCCTTTTCCATAATACTTCTGAAATTCTTAATGGATATTCATGCATAACTTATCCCTCCTTATATGTACATACTATGGTTCAATTCAGACCATAAAATATATAATTATTTTGGCAAATAATTTAAGAGCATAAGAGATTGATATCACGACACTATTTATTCCTAGATAAAATCTAGAAATTGTGTGATATCAAACTTATTTTGCACTTGCAAAATTCAACCATATTTATGGTCTTAAGGATTAAATAATCCTATATTTTATAATAATATTTTATGGTCTTAACTATGGTCTGAATTGATTATTATAATTATTATTAAAATTATAATTATGGTCAGGTGTTAAATCTGGATATTGATTAAAGTTTGGTGTATTATCAGCAAAATCTATTAAACTCATGCCATCAACTTTATTTCCATTTAGTTCAACTTGATAATGTAAATGTGGTCCAGTTGAATACCCTGTAGTTCCAACTCCAGCAAGTTCATCTCCTGCTTTAACTGTATCTCCAGTTTTAACTTTTGCTGTGTCTGGATAAAGGTGAGCATATATAACTGTGTAAGTTACATCTTCATCTACTTCACATTCAAGGTAAATTTGATTACCTCCACCTCCACTTGTATTAGTTACATTTTCTTTATAAGGAAAACTAACTTTTGTTACTTTACCATCACATACAGCTTTAACTGGAGTTTTATTACCACATGCTAAATCCCATCCACCATGTACATCAGAATTTCCAAAGACTATTCTTTCTTCCATAAAAAAAGATGTAACAGTTACTTTTGAAAAATCAATTGGTGGGGAGAACGGTTTATTTTGTTCCTCATCAACTTGATCTCCAGATTCATAATCTTTACACCCATCAAAATTCTTATATTTTTGAAGTTCACATACTTCACTAATTGGTAACAATCTATTTGTCTCTTTATCTAAATTATCTACATAAATTTGATAAAATGATTGATTCTCATCTTCTAAAAAGAAATAAAGAATTCTTGTTAAAGGCACATAACCTTTTTTATTTTTCATTGCTATATTAACTGCCTCTTTATATCTATCAGCATAATCCATATTATTCTCTACATAGTTGTCAGTTACATTAGCGCCAAAAAAATCTAATACCATTAATACTGGAATTAATATTACTAAAGCAAGCACAATTATTCCTGTACTACTACCCAATACTATTTTTAACATCTTTTTCTTCATAATTCATAATCTTCTTTTAATGTTTTTTGATATTCATTTAAATCATTTATCAAACTATAACTTCTATCATAAAATTCTTTTATTATCGGATCGTTATCTCCATACAAATCATCATTAATTAGTTCTAAATCAGATATAAGTTTTTTTGTTTCAGATTTAGAAGACAACACTTCTTGTGTTGCCTCTAAACCTTCATTATAGTTTTCATAATTATCCTTAAATTCATATGGATCATAGTCATAGTAAAAATCGGTTACTTTAGTGGATAATTCTTCTATCATTTTGAATCACCCTCTCCCATCATTTCTCTTTCAAGTTCTGTTGCTCTAATCCAAATTCTTAATCTGTTTTTAGAATCTATATTAAGTAAGAATTCTCCTCTTCTTGCACTCATTAAGAAATTCTTTTGAGTGTCTGTTAAAGGATTTTGTTTAAATAGTTCTAGATATGCAAGTAGATCATCTTCTTTTAGCATTCCTATCATCTGATATTGACAGTTATTAAATATAGCTGTTGAATGTCTTAAGATAGATTGACTACCTACAAAGTCTTTTACAGATTGAGTTGCTACAACAAGTGATCCAGAATACTTTCTAATTCTTCTAGCTAGTTGACCAAAGTTTCTTAATACTTCAAAGTTATTTTCATCTATGAATAAGTGAAATTCATCAGCTATAATCATTACATGTTTTCGATCTTCTAATTTAACTTTATCGTTACTAATTTTATTAGCAACAATACTATTATTTAAATAAGTTAATAGATTTAATGTTTGAGTATTAATTAATCTTTGATTACCACTATATAAAAGTTCTTGTAAGTTAAATGCAATTAAATCATTGGATAAATCTATATTAGTATGTCCATCAAACAAATATGAATCTGTTCCAGTTAAAAATCTAGATAAAAGAATATCTAATTGTTCAATTATTTTTTCCTTTTCTTTACTATCTACATCTTTCTTATATTCTGGTAAGAATTCATATAATTCAGAGAATATAGGAAATTCTTCAGGTTGCATATTTTGAAGTGTATTTATAGATGTATTCTTAAATATACCTTTCTTGTTATATAGTTTTTCAACTATAGCAAGTAACATTACAAGTTCTTTTTCTGTTATACTTTCAAATGCTGTTTTAAAAAATGCTTCTAAGAATCCTAAATGTTTAGCTAAAGGACAATCGGTTTCTTTAGTATCATGATTCTCATCATCTGATGGAATAAATCTTATTTGTAATGGATTTATAATTCCACCAGTTTTTGAATAAAGATCTATGTATTCGCCTTTATTTGCTTCAACGATTTTTTTATATTCATTTTCAGCATCAAATATAAATATTTTTGTTCCTCTTCCATACTCATTAACAATCATCTTTTTCATAGTATAAGATTTACCTCCACCAGTTGAAGATATAATTGCCATGTTATGAGAAGTTCTAGAATTATTTAAAACAAATGGATCAAAGAATATTGGTAAAGATGTATGAATATCTACACCAAACATATAACCATTTGAATCATTAAAATAAGTTTTAGTAAATGGGAATCCAGCACTTAATGTTAGTGTTGGTAGATAAAAGCAATAATCTTCAAAAGTCTTAGTTGATAAATCATAACTTTGCCATGCTTCCATTTGTCTTAATCTAGGAACATCTAATTTAATTTGATATGAATCAGCTATTCTTTTTAAATCTCTTATTACTTCTTCTCTATGTTTTTTATCTCCCTCTACTATTAAAATAAGTGACACTTCTTTTATCTTTTCATCACCATTTTTAATATCTTGCATTAAAGCTTGAAAGTTTTCTTTTTGAGTATCTAACTCTGTAGCATCGCTTAATTTTTTAGTAGTATTTCTATCAGTTAATAAGAACTGATATTGTGAATTTACCCATCTTATTAATTCTTCTTGAGTGATACATTCTTGTATTCCTATTGAAGCTCTAACATCTGGATAATTGAATATATCTTCAAAAAATAATTCGCTAACAAATGGTGGAACATTTTTTACAGTTAAAATTTGAAATTCCTTATCATCAAATTTCATTCTATCTGTTCTTTCAGACATATTCATTGGACTCACCAAACTTGGTAAATCACTCCATACTAATTCATCTAGTGAATTAGATGTTAAATATAAATTAGATAAAAATTTATATATTTCTAGTTTATTAGTTACACTTTCAATATAAATTCTTGGAACTATATTTAAAGTTATATCTTCTATTTCATCTAACTGTTTATTTAATACTGCTGTATCTTTAGCTATTAATACCCAAAAGTATTTACTTGATACAGTAAAGTTTTTCTCTTCTAGATCATCAATTAAATTTCTTGATTCCTCTAATAATAATTTCTTACCTTCATCATCTTGAAATTTTTCTATCTTATTATCTAAACTAACTTTATTAGCATTTAAGTTTAATTTCTCATTTAACTTATAACATTTTAAATTTAAATTAGGAACTTGATATAATGCTTTCAACATAGAAAAGAAAAGATTCTTTTCATGATTACTCGTTAGAGATAAATCGATAGCTTTAACTTCAATTAATGTAGCAACTTCTCCAGACTTTAAATAGATTAATCCATCATCACCTATTTCTTTAACATTAGAGATAACTTTAGAGTTTTTAATTCTCTTTTTCATTTGACCTCTAGATGAATATTTTCTATTTGTCTTGGAATCAATTTTCTTTGCTTTTTTTAGATTTTTTTCATCTTTAGTTTTTCTTTCCAATCTACCTCATCTCCATTTCTTTTATAAGCAAACTCTTTACATCTAGTTATATACCTAAAGAAAAGAGCTACAACTTTATACATTCTATTCTTCTTTGATACCTTAACTGGTAACATAAGAAAAACACAAATTGTTAAATACAATAATGAAAATAATTTATGACTCGAGAATGAAAATAATAGTAAAAATGAAAATAGCATAGGAAGACCTATGTATAAATCTTTCATCTCTATATATTTTCCTAGAGTCTTTTTAATGCTTGGTACTGTTATATACATTAATCATCTCTCCCTCTGTATCTTCTTCTATACATACTTCTTGATGGCATTACATTAGACATAGCTTGAGCCATTGATTCTTTTCCAGCATTCATCATTCCAGATCCAAATCTAGACAATCTACTAGATCTTTGATTTCCTGCATTTCCACTCTTAGACATTGAAGACGCTTGTAAATAATCCCCCATCATTTTAAGATTACTTCCAATACCTCCTGAGGTATAATCTTTACCTCCTATCTTAGAACCAAAGTTAGATACTGCTTGTCCTACTTTTCCTAAAGCAGAATTTCCAGCTTTACCAACTTTAGATCCAACTACATCTCCACCTTTTGCTAAAGCTCCAGCTCCCATAAGACCTGCTCCTGCAACTCCAAGTCCAGCTGTTGAAGCTATTCCTCCCATTGCTTGACCAAATCCCATCATAGCCATTAATTGTTCTCTACCACTATTAGCTGATACATTTCCACCAATAAACTTATTGACTACTTGAGAACCAGTTAATAAGAATGAACCACAACCAATATACATAATTGATTTAATTACAATATCTTTAAAAGTATTATTGAAGAAAGTTGTACTATTTATTTGACCCATTACAATAGCTGTTAAAGAAATAATTAACATTATGACTGCACCTTGTAACATTAATGAAACAAGTTGTTGTACTACAGCACTTCTTCTTTCTTTATTTCCAATTGAAGTAGCAAATATAATTGGACTAATTACAAATAAGAATAAAAATTCTATTTGTCTTCTTGCTAACATCATTCCACAGAAAAATAATGAATATAAGAAAAATCCTCCAACTATTACAGCCATTATCCAATTAATCTTATACTTATAATCTTTTTTATCTGGTAGGATAAATCTCTTAGAAGTAACATATTTATCGTTATACATTTCTTTCGCATTGAAGTTTCCATTTGAAACATTCTTTGCAATATCTTCACCTTTAAAGTCATCACATTCTTTATAACCTTCAGAATAATCAATAAACATTGTAAGCATTGAATCTGAAATAGTTAAATTATTATTTGTAAATATATTAGAAGTAAAGCCAGCAAGTTTAATTGAAAAAGTCGATGCTTGAACAAATAAAAATGTACTCATAATTATAAGCACACCACATTTAACAATTTCTTTTACTATTCCACTAGAACTTAATCCCTCATCAGGATCTATTATCTTTTTCGCAAATCTACTTATTGCAAATAATCCTAAAAGTGTAACTGCAATTGCTATTACACCTTTTTGGAATGTAATAAAGTTATTATCTCCAGAAACAGAATTGATTATATCAAAAGCATTTAATCCTTTTAAAATATCAAATAATGAATCAATTAGATTATAAATAAAATGTACTAATGCCCATCCAAGAGTTCTTAATAAATCTAATGCTTTTAATAACATTCAAATCACCTCCTAGAATAAATCAATGATTAGATTTACAATTGATATTGCTAAAATAATTCCTACTATACCAAACATAGTTTGAATTATCCTTTGTTTAACTTGAGCTTTTCTATCTACATCAACAACAGCATACAAAATAAATCCAACAATTAGTGAAACACCTGCAGCTGCAATTCCAACTCTTAAAGCCCAAGTAGAAAATGTTTGAATTGCTTTAATAATTGAATCTACATTGTATCCTCCACCTTCGAGATGTTCGATTTTTAACATTTGTAAATAATTACCCATAAATATTCCTCCTTATACTATTGCTAACATTTCTTTAAATGTTAATTTTCTTTTAAAGAAATCAAACATGTTTACATCTAATGTTTCACTGATTCTTCTTAGTAATTCAGAATCCAACATACAAACATATCCTTTTTCGATATATTCAATTGTTTCTTTATCTGTCTTTACTAATTTAGCTAATCTTCTTCTAGACATTCCCCATGCTTGTCTTTCTTTTTTTAATTTTCTTCCAGCATCATCGCTGATTAATTCATAAAATAAATTCATATGTTTTTCCTTTCATTTGTAAAATATAAAAAAGAAAAAGCAAAGAAGTGATATAATATCACTAGAGTTATTTTGCTGGCTGGCGATTTAACTCTTTTTCTTTGCTTTATTCTCATACATGACTACATCTCTAATTCATCGTCTGATTTTTCAATGTCGTCTTCTTTTTCTTTTCTTGAAGATAAAAAAGTTACTTTTTCAGCTACAATTTGAGTTGATTTTTTCTTTTCTCCTTCTTCAGTTTCGTAAGTGTTAGTTTGAATTCTACCTTTAACTCCTACTATGTCGCCTTTTTTACAGTATTCTGCTGTATTTTCAGCAACACCACCCCAAAGAACACAATCAACAAAATCAGTATCATATGCTCCATCGGCATTTTTATAACTTCTAGGTACAGCTAGAGTTATTTGTGATCTATCACTACCTCCGTTTTCAGATTTTACAACTTCTGGATTACTAGTTAGTCTTCCAACAATAACAATTTGATTCAACATTTAAATTTCCTCCCTCTATAAATCAAATATTTAGCCATTTTATTTAATTCAGTTGACTATTCCTGAATTTTTTTACTCTATAGAACCACCACCTTTCAATAAAAAAAATCACTTCTATTCAGAAGTAATAATTTTATCTACTACATGTTCTAATTCAATATGAGAAAGTCCTCTGTCTGGATGACTTATAAGTTCCTCAAAATGACCTTCTACACCAATTACTTGTTTTGGTTTTAAATTTATAAACTTAGAAATTAATTCAGGCTCATAAACTTGCAACTCATAAAAGTAGAATGATTTAATTTCTTTATCATATACTTGAAATAAAACTCTTAAATAATCTTCTTTTACTTCATACCAATCATACATTCTACCTACATAAGTAAATTTGTCTTCCATATTATTTACCTCTTTCATCAGCATCACTTATTTTTGCTATGATATTTTCTACCTTTTCCCAAAGATTATCTAAATAGTCATAACATTTATTAAATTTTTTTAATTCTTTTTTATCTAGATATTCTCTAAAAATATCCATATCAGATAAAACTGTTCCTATATGATCTTCAAAATCACTTAAAGCTTCAATTTCCATCAGTTTAATTTCTTCTATATTTTTCATAATTCATAATCCTCCTCATTATCATTTAACCAATCATAATCTGAATCATCATCTAACCAATTAAATTCGCCGTCTTCATATAAGTGTTCAAGATTTTCAAATCTTCTTATATTTCCAATTAATGCATTTTTAAAATAACCATATTTATTTTTTATCTCATTTCCATTTTCATCTTTAAAATTTCTTTCTTTAATCCTAGAAACAACATAGTTAGTCATGATTAATAAATCCTTATAGTTATTTCCTTGCTTTAATAATTCTTCAAATAATTGATCAAACAAAAAAGAACTACTATCATCTTTTGAAATATAGTTCCTTTTAATTAATTCTTTAGTAAAAATATTATGTTTAATTTTCTCACCAGTTTCGTCTGGTGTTTTATCTATTTTATCTTTTTTATTATTATTCTTTATTTGTGTGCAGTTATCCGTATTCGGATTATCCATATACGGAAAATTGATATCTGGATAATTATGCATTTTTAACCACATAGAATAAGGTAAATAGTAAACGGTATATTTATACCTAAATAATCCTTTTTCATCTCTAAATCGGCTTATATTCACATATTCAGCCTTTTTTAATTCTTCTAAAGTAGATCTAACTGCATATTTACCCTCATTAGATATCTTTTCTAAACCACTTATAGAATAATCCCAATCTTTAGGCATTGATAACATCATAGAAAGAAGTCCCTTTGCTTTAAATGATAAATTAGAATCTCGTAAATGATAATTACTCATTACAGTATATCCTGTGATACCATGTATCTCGAAGTCTCTTATGTTTTCATTCACAATAAACCTCCTTCCAAAATAAAAAGAGCTATTGCTCCTCATCTACATAATCAAATTCTATAAAATATCTTATATCTTCTAAATCTCTATCGCGTTGTTCTTCTTCATAAGGATGTATTAAATAATCTAATCTAAAATACATTTCTGTAATAATATCATTCAAAATATCATTATTAGTCCAGTAATTTAAATCATGCAACATTAATGCATATGAATATAAATGAACATCATTTTCCCATACTTCTTTAATTACTCTTTTTTCATCTAGCCATTTTAGTGGTTCTAATTTTATATCGCAAACACATTCCATATCAAAATCACGATAAGGAACACCCTCAGATTTACAAAATAACCAATTAACAAGCTCATTTATTTCTGGGCTAGAACTTTCAAATTCTTGCATAAGCATAGCCATTCTATTTATAAAGACAATTCTATCTTTATTCTTTTTATCTACTTTACCTCTTGAATAATCAAAGAATCGTTGCATAATACCACCTCATTAAAGATTATAACATTATATAAAAAATATTATATTGTGCAAAATTAGAATTGTTTAAATATGACAACTATCTGTCTATTAGTATTATGTCTGCACGTTATTAATGTTAAAGTGGTAGTATTTTTTTCTTTAACAATTTCAGCTTTACCAGTTTTTTCTATATCATAAATATCTACTACTTTATAATTATAAGTTTTACCATTATAGATGATAGAAGCTTCATCTCCTATTTCTAATCTATCTAATTTTCTAAAATAAGATATTCTAGCACTACCAGAGTGACCAGCAATTATTACATTACCATTTTCTTCATCTGGCATAGATGAACCATCCAACCATTCTAAATTATAATTAACATTATTAAGATAATTATTTGGATCTACTAAACCTCTTTCTAAACCAATTTTAGGGATTTTAAGTACAGCAATATAATTAACTTTAATTTGTTCTTTTACTTCTTCTACTACTTGAGGTTCTTCTATTGATTCAATTTCTTCTTCTATTTCATAGAATTCTTCTAACAATTCAGTTTCTTTTTTATCTATCTTGCTATTAGATAAATAATCATGAGTTATTAATCCAACACCACTAAGAAAGATTAAAGAGCCGATTATAATTAACCAGCTCTTATTTTTTCTTTTTATTTTTGATTCCATAAATAATTACACCTGCTCCACAAACTAGTAAAGTAATTCCACTAAATAATAATTCTTTATAATCATTTGCTTCAGTATTAGGTACTTTAACTATTTGTTTATCTTTCATTATAGATTTAACAATTTCTCCATCTTCTTTGATTTCAAAATACATTCTTTCAGGATTTAATTCATATCCTTCTGGTGCTTCTTTCTCTAAAATGTAATATTTACCATATTTTAATTTTTCTATAGTAATTGTTCCATTATCATCAGTTCTTCCACTAAATACTAGTTCATCTGTATCAGCATTATATATTTCAATTAAAGTGTTTGGAAGTGGATTATCATTTGAAAAATCTAATTTTGTAAATTCAAGTGTTCCAGTTATGTCTTCATCTTTCATAGTTGATTTAATTACTTCACCATTTTCCTTAATTTCAAATGGCATTTTTTCTTCATTAAGTCTATATCCTTCTGGTGCTTCCTTTTCAAGAATATAATATTTTCCTTGAGGAAGTCTTTCAATAACAATTTTACCTTCTTCATCAGTTCTTCCACTAAATACTAGTTCATCCTCTTCTGTATAAATTTCAATTAATGTATTTGGAAGAGTTTTAGATTCAGATATATCTGTTTTAGTAAATTCTAATTTGCCAGTTTTCAATACATTTAATATAGCTTCTGAATAGAAGATAGTTGGTGTATATTGATCTTTATATACTAGTTCAGCTTCATATGTGTTTTCATCTAAAACATAATTATCTAATGTTTCAATTTCTTTCACATAATACTTACCAAGATATAATTCATCAAATACTATTATACCTTCACCATCAGTAAGTTTTTCTACTACTAAAGAGTCTTTTGTATAAATTGTTTTATCATTCCATACTATATCTTCTTTAGCATATAAACCAAATTTAACTCCTTCTAATGGTTGATTTTTAAACTCAAATCCATTTTCAGTAAGTTCAGCAACTTCTCCAGTTTTTTCAATTTTGATTTCACCTTTTACTCTAGTGTTTTCAAAATCAGTATCAAATATTATTCCATACTCTGAGTCAGTTCTTAAATTAGAATCTTCATCAATTGTAAATTCATGAGATTGACTATTCCATAAATAGCCATCAATTACTTGATCAACTTCTTCAAGTCTATAAGTTCCAGTCATTAATGGATAAGCTGTTGTAAATTCACCATCTTCGTCTGTTTCCCAAACACAGATAGTTTCTTTAGTTGGATATGTAATTGTTTGACATACATATTCATTATTTTTGACATCAAATATTTTAAATTTGATATTACTTCTCTTTATTACTTCCTTAGTTTCAGAATCGATTTTAACAACTCTTAACTTAGCAGTAATTGGAGCATTAGAAATAACTTTCTTAACTACTTCTCCAGTAGTTTTTACTTCAATATTAAAGTCTTCAATTTTTTCATGACCTTTAGTTGTTGTTAATTGTTTAACAGTATAAGTACCATAGGGTAAAGTAAATCTAAATACGCCTTGTGAATCTGTAGTTAATTCTTCTACAAGCTCATTTTTATTATTATAGATTCCAAATTTAATACCTACTTCTGGTTCCATTATTTGAGTTTCAGCACTAGCATATACTTTAGTAAATTCAAAATCTAATTTGATTACTTGTTCATATACTTGTACATGAGGATTTAAATTGTCCTCTGTTATTTCAAAATAATATTTATTACTATCTAATAAATATCCTTCTGATGGTTGTTCTTCTAATAAATAGAATCTACCAAGTTCTGGTAGATAATCTGATGTATTAGTTCCATCATCTTTAGTAGTTACAGAACCTATTCTTGTTCCATCAACTTTATATATACCATAAATAGCTCCACCTAATTTTCCTTCACCTTGTGGAATATTTGTTCTTGTTTCAACATCTTTTTTCTCTGGTGTGACTTTACCACCTATAACCTTTAAAGTAAATTTACTTACTACTGGATCAAAGTTTCCAACTCTAAATACATTTTGTGAATGATCACTAAAATATATAATTGGTGGTATTTCATATTTAGTTGCTTTCTTTTCAAAAGTAACAGATCCTTCACCAATACTATTTGCAGTTACTGATAAAGTATTACCATTAATTGAAGCTGATACTTTATCTGTAGAAGTAATTTTATAATTGCTTAATACATTATTACTATCATTAACTTCAACTGTACTTCCAATAGGTACAACTAAACCACTTTGTAATTGTGGTCTTTTATAATGATTTGAGACTAAACTTTCAAGTTCAGCTATTTCACCATCAAATTTAGATGTATAATTACCGTTTAAAGTGTCAGTAAAATAAATATTAGATTCAGGATTTGTTGTTCTCCAAATCATAACTTGAGTAATAGCATACCATTTTTGATCATTATGGTTATATCCATTTTGATCATATTGATATCCATAATAAGCTAGTAAAGATATTCTTTCCCATTGTGCTTCACTAAATCCTAATACTCTTTCATAATCTTCTCTTATTACATCATAATAAGGTAAGTTATTATCTATATCAGCATATGGTTGCAGGCAATATACAAAAGCATTATCCTCACTTCTTCTAATGAATCTTGCTTGTTGATATTTAGTATAACCATCTGGTTTTACTTTTTTAATATATATATTGCTAATATATTCACTAGGCCAAATTGCTTGCCCTGTGTATTTTTCAGCATGCACTTCTGTTATGCCAAAAATAGACAAAATAAAAAGCATGCTCATCATAGCACACTTAAATAATTTCGATTTCATATTATTTTTCCTTTCATTATTTTTTTACTCTGAGCATATCTCCTAAATAAGCACCCGAATAACTATTAATGTTTGTACATGAAAAACTAATTATGTCTTCTAATTGATATCCAGCATCAATACAAGCTTGATGTGTAGCATCAAATGAACCATAATCATCTATTTTATAATCAACTCTTGCCCAACTCCACATTGGTGAATGATAATAATCATATTCACTTATTCCTAAACTTTCCCATGCTGTTGGTTCATGTTTTGGTGGTTCTAGTTCAGGCTGTACTACTGGTTGTTGAACTGGAGCAGATTCTTGTTTTGGCTCTTCTTTTTTAACATTATTAGTTATTGAATTTTCTTTTACGACATTAGAGTTACGAACATTATTGTTCTCCATATTGTTCGAATTAGCATTATTGTCATTAATGCTGTCATTTTTAACAATATCATTATCAGTTTTATTATTTTCTGTAATAGGTTCATTTTCTTCTTCCTCCATTTCTTCTGAATCAACTTTTGATTCAATAACTGTAGTATTAACTACTGGCTTTTTATCATCCTTATTTCTCATAAATACAAATTTATAAGTTAAGAATCCTGAAGCAATAAGAAACAAAATGATAAAGCTAATTATAACTTTTTTCATTCTTCTTCACCTCTTACTAAAATAATAATAGAAAACAAATAAATATTGTAGGGTGCTAAATATCTAAATCATAAGAATCACCCCTTTCATTGGAGAGAGTCTTAGAATAACTCTCAATTGCTTTTATTATAAAATCTTCGATCTTATAATCCTTAATATCTTTAGGTAATACTTTTCTTATTCTCTCTTCATTAAAAGATAATCTTTTAGCTTGATTAGGTTTTTGTTCCAAAAAAATAGACTCAAGTATATCTGAGTCTAATTCACCTTTTTCTCCAAGTTCTCTTATTCGTTTTGCTTGAACATGACTTGGAGTTAAATCTTCATATGTTATTTCTTCATAAACAAGTTCTTGATCATCTTTAGATAAATAAGATAATTCTACAGCAGGTCTTAATCCCATTGTTAAAGTAGCTCTTTTATCTTTTAAAACTGTATCATCAACTAACTGTAATAATTCTGGAATTAAATAATTTAACCTTATATATCTTCTTATTTGAGTTGCACTATCATTTGTGTCTTTTACAATATCTTCGATTGATAACTTCGAACCCAATGGGTCGGAAGTTTTACCTTGATGTTTTATTGCTTCATATTTCATTTTATAAGCTAGTGCTTTTTCACTAGGTAATATTTTATCTCTTTGAAGATTTGAATCTACCATTAATATGATAGCTTCTTCATCAGAAACATCTTTAACAATACATGGTATTTTTTTAATACCCTGTTCTTCACATATTTTCTTTCTTCTATGTCCAGATAACATTTCGTATTTTCCATCTTCTTTCTTTCTCACAATTGTAGGAACGAGAACACCACTTTCAATAATACTATTTTTAAGTTCTTCATAATTTAAATCATTATTTATTTTAAATGGATGTTTTGGAAAATCTGATATGTCTTTAACATTTAATTCAACAACTTCCTCTTTCATAAAAAACCTCCTAAATTTTTGCATAAAAAAAATCAGATAAAACTATCTGATATTAATTACTTTTTTAAAGTGTTGCGTCCGAACACCACCCCTTAAATGCTATGCCATTTTTGAGGTATTTTTGGGTATTTTTTGCTATTTTTTACAATTTTTGTTAAAAAAATGTGATTACTCGATAGCTGTTTTACCCTTATTTTATGGGAGTTTTCAAAAAATGTTGCCTAATTTCCTATCGAACAGTTTATATTAGTTTTATTTTCATTCATTTGGATCAACACCTTTTTAAAATCATTAAAATTATAGCATAAAAAAGGCAGATTTTGTACTAATCTGTCTAAATTTATGTCATTTATATGTTCTTAATTGTTGTAATCATCTTACAACTTCTTAACAATAAAACAATTATTTTTTCTATTTTTACTATTTTGGTCTTTTCATTTAAAATCCATTTTTATGTTTGCCAATGAAAAAACCTCCAAAGTTCTTTCTAAATATATTCTAACATATTTCAATGTTCCTTTTATTTAGTGTGAACTTTGAAGGTATTATAATCTTTGCTTAGCATTTTATTGCATTGTTTTTTATGTTCAGCTTCTTCCTTTTTTTCATATACATATTCTGTATACAATTTTAATTTTTCTGGGTTGCTTTTAAGTTCATTTAAATACTTAATTACTTCTTCGGCACTGCAAAATTTTATTTCTGCATATGTTAATTTATTTGGCATTTTAACATTTATACTATCACTAACGTCAAATATAAATGGATTAGGTTTAATAGAAACTCCAGTAACCATATCAGCTACAGTTTTAATGCATACGCTATTTGTCACATCATCTACGATTCTATTAAAAACATTTAAATTCCATGTACATGGAAGTACTATGTCATCATTTTCACCTAATTTAATAAAACCATATTTTTTCATCATTTCACCACCTGGTAGTATTATATCATAAATATTTGATTAATCAATACAATATAATACTATGTAAATAACAAATATGCATTATAAAGTCATATATTATAACAAAAATATTTCGAATTATCGTATACACCATATTCATTACCATATCCGATATTTTCTTTTAAATCCCATATGTTCTTTTTCAGAATCTGCTCGGTTATAAATTATTTCAGCACTACTACTTATAACCACTAAATTATTTGTAATTTTTTAACCTCTATTTTTATATGTTCTTAACTTCTGTAATCACCTTACAATTTCTTAATAAAAAATAGCTCTTTTTTGTCTTTTTTTACTAATTTTTAGTTTTTTTCAGAAATTTTTATTAAAAACATGCAAGATCAATTTTTTATTTTTCTCTTATTTTATAATACTTTAGGAGTGTTCTTAATTAAATTGAAATCAACCAGTTTATATTAGTTTTATTATCCATAGGAATCACTCCATTTCTACTCAATTATAGCATAAAAAAGACGAAATTTATTATAGTTTCGTCCATTTTTAAGTCATTTTTATGTTCTTAGATTTTACGTAATCAAAACTTTATTGGTTTTTACTTGGACATATGGAAACTATAATTTCTTACAACTAGTAATCTCTTTATTATAACCATTTTCACATGCTAATGATATTTGTCCATTTGAAATCAAATATGTTTCACCATAAATAGTAGCATTACCATCATTATCAATTAAAATATGACTGCCATTACATTGTCCGTATATTTTTCTATTATTTGATTCTGATAATATTGCATTTCTTTGATATTTTTCAGATTCATCAAAATTAGAATCATCTAATACAAAATGAGGTTCAATATTAATATTGGTTAATCCTAAGCCTTGGAAAAATACTGGTTCTGATTTTTCCATTTCTTCAGGACTATTAAATACATCATCTGCCATATTAATAGCTCCAGCACTTTGACCAATAATTAATCCATTAAAGTTTCCTAGTTTTTCTCTTAAATGAATTCTTTTAAAAAATTCATTTTGAATATATGTATCTCCACCACTTAAGAAAATCATGTTTGCTTTGTCTATGTATTCTTTAGTTTTGTCTACTGTTGAATCATCTAATACCAAGTATTCATCAAAATAAATACCTGATAATTTGAGTCCTTCAAACAACAATTTCGTATATAAGCTAATCTTTTCTTTATCGTCAGAAGATGATGCAATAAACAGTATTGCATTATTACCATTCAAACTACTTTTTATTTGATCAACGATTCCATTTGAATTATCTAATTCATTAGCTACTTTTTCTCCATTTACTTTATGATAATGTTTAAAATCACTCATTAATATTTTTATCATAATTTACCCTCTTTCATAAATTTAAAATATTATATTTATTTTCTTATTATTAGGTGGCGTAATCGCCTTGCAACTTCTAAATAAAAAAATGCATTCTTTTGAGTGTTTTTACTGTTTTTTATCAATTTTTAAATATTTTTATTAAAAACATGCAACACATATTTTTTGATTTTCCCTTAGTTTATAATACTTAGGGAGTATTCTTAATTAAATTGAAATCAACCAGTTTATATTAGTTTTATTTTCATTCATTAGAGATCAACTCCTTTATTTTGTCATTTCCCAACTTTTAAAATATACACAATTAAGTTCGTCATCAAACCTAATTTCATATATTCCATCATAATCCTCATCATTTTGTTTTAATATCCAATTAACAATAACTATGTTATTATTGATTGCTAAAATATAGAATTCTATATTTTGAATATTTTCATTTTTTATATGTTGCCATTCTTCTCTTATTTCCTCTATTGTAGTATAAGGCTTCATAAAAGGTGTTTCTTGATAAAATGTAGTTTTATTAAATAAAGAAACTGCATTTTCAATATCTTTATTATACCAATAGTCTTTTAGATTCTGTAACCATTGTTCTACAAATTGAATATTCATATTATTCACCTCTTTTTTATATGTTCTTAACTTTTGTAATCACCTTGTAATTTCTTAACAAAAAGTAACTTATTTTTTATTATCTTTACCATATTTTATCAATTTTTAATTATTTTTATCAAAAATATGCAAGATGTATTTTTTCATTTTTCCTTATTTTATAAGGTTTTAGGAGTGCTCTTAACTAAATTGAAATCAACCAATTGATAACCGTATTGTTAAGACTTTTTTCATTATTCATGAGTATTCCCTCCTTTTATTTTAAATTATTTTCAACGTCTTCTATCGTTTTAAATAAAACACCTTTTATTCCAAACTCATTTGCCGCATCAACGTTCCTCTGCTTATCATCAAAGAATAGTGTTTCATCTTTATTCAAATTATATCTATCAACTATTAATTCATATATTCTTCTATCAGGTTTAACTACTCCCTCTTGGTAAGAATATACTCCACCATTAAATATTTTACTTATATCTATAGTTTCATTAACATATTCATATGAATCTCTAGTAATATTTGAAAGAATATATAGATTATATCCTTTAGCCTTTAAACCAGAAATATATTCAAAGTTTTCTTTCATCAAAGGATAAGAAATATGTAGATTATTTCTAGATAAAATATACTTAACTTTTTCATAATCACTATCATTTCTAAATGATTCAATATAATCAGATACTTCTGTATTACCTAAAACACAATCTAAGAAAGATTTACCATAAACTTTCTTACATAGCAACTCAGAATTTTCATTCAAAACTTTATTTATATTTTGGGTACTATCGTCAAACATTACTCCGCCAATATCAAAAATTATATTTTTTATCATTTTCTTTTCACCTTTCTTATTGGTCTTGACTAGCCGTTCTCACCATATCAATTCCTAAGCTTTTTTTCATTAAAACTGGTCGTTTTTAACCATTTTTATGTATTTTTTGCCTATTTTTATATAAAACATGCAAGATATATTTTTTACTTTTTCCTTATTTTATAATACTTTAGGAGTGTTCTTAACTAAATTGAAATCAACCAATTTATGTTAGTTTTATTTTCATTCATTTGGATCAACTCCTTTTTAAAATCATTAAAATTATAGCATAAAAAAGGCAGATTTTGTACTAATCTGTCTAAATTTATGTTATTTATATATCTAATTTATCTGCACTTGCTCTTTTAAATTCAAAACTATCCTTTAAGGATGAATCAAAATTATGATCATCTAAAAGATAATCTATCCAACATTTTATATATTTCTTTATATAAAATGTTTCTTCATTCCTCAACTGAATCTCAGATTCATTATAATAATTATCTAAAAAAAGTTTTATTCCTTCATTATCTACTCCCCTTTTTTTAGATATAAAAAGAAAACTTAATAATATAGCAATATCACAAACAGAATCACCATATTTAGCATCATCAAAGTCAATAAAACCTATATGATTATTATTTGTGAATATATTATCCTTCGTTAAATCAAAATGCAATACAGATTTTCTTTTTAAATTATTTGCAAAATCTATCGTCTTAAAATTAAATTTTTTATTTAACGTCAAATCGTGTAATTTTCTTACTTCCTTTGCTATGGATGTAACAATATCATTTGAATATAAATTATTTCTAATAAGTTCACTTACTTTCATTCCTGCAAGGAACGAATAAATTATTACATATTTATTATCAAATTCAAATAAATACTCGTTATTCTTAGTTAATATTATTCTAGGAACATATAATTTTTTTAAATAATTATGTATATCTATCATATTATTAGCTTTATCCAAATCATCATATATTTTTAAAATATATTTATCATCAGAAGTTTTAATATTATACACATTTCCATCTGAAGATTCATCATTTTTCACTATACTAATAATATCTAAACTATAATTGATTTTTATACTATCAAATAAATTCATAATTTCACCTCTTTATATGTTCTTAACTTCTGTAATCACCTTGCAACTTCTTAACAAAAAATCACCTATTTTTGTGTACTTTCACTGATTGTTAATCTTTTTTAACTATTTTTATTAAAAACACGCAAGATCTATTTTTAATAAAAGCCTTATAAATAGAGGAATTTCGTATGTTCTTAATTAAATTGAAATCAACCAGTTTATATTAGTTTTATTTTCATTCATTTGGATCAACTCCTTTATTATTTACCAATTTTTTAACTTTATTATGATTCTTATTTAGAATTGAATTTAATTTTTCTTTTAATTCATTACGATTTAAATCATAATAAAAATCTCCTTCACTACAAGTTGCAACTTCATAATTTACCATTTCATTTATTGGCTTTACAACTATTGGTATTTCTTCAGTTTCTTTTATTTTTTCTTTTTTTCTGATTAAATCACTATTCCACCAATCATAAACACTAATTGCATAAGCAATTCCATCATCACTTACAATAGCACAATATTGTCTTGGATCAGCATCTTCTAAATCCTTTATGTCTATATCATTTGACCAAATGGCACGTAAAACTCTATATTCATATATTTCATTACCATCACAATCATATCCTAATATATATTCCATATATTCACCTCAGTTTTCTAGGGGTTTAACTTCTGTAATCAACTTACTAATTCTTCCACTATTTTGTATTAAAAGCAGTCATTTTTGACCAATTTTCATCTATTTTAACATATTTTTGTAAAAAACATGTAAGATTTATTTTCTAGTTTTCCTTTATATTACAAGAAGTTCCAAAGGGGTTTAAATTAATTGTAATCAACCAATTTATATTAGTTCTATTTTCATTCATTTGGATCAACTTCTTTTTCTATATTATTATACCATCACCATCATAGAGAGTTATCACATTTTCTTTTGTTTTATTTTTTAGCTCACTTATAAATTCTTCTTTTCTATTTGAGTGAGGTACTATTAAAGAATCTACTATTTTTAATCCAGTAAAATCTATCATATTAACATTATTTTCATCATAACCTAACGCTACATCTATAGAATTTCCTAATATTTCACTTCCAGCACTAGAACCTATATATATTTTACCTTTATTAATAAAATCTACAATTATTTTATCAAATCCAGTTTTTCTAATTACATCTAGAAGATAAAATGTATTACCTCCCATCATATATATAATATCAAAATCATCAATATTAATATCATTACCTATTTTATATTCTGTAATATTAGATTCATTTATTCCTAAATCTAAAATTGTTTTATATTCTTCATTCATCCATGATTTATCATCATCTTCTTCGCCATCAGAAGCAGTTGTTATATATAAAACTTTTTTATTATTCAATTCTTCTTTTGAAATAATTCCATACAATCTATCTTTAAAACTTTTGTTTCTTATTCCACATGAAGTCAATACAATATTGTTCATTTTGTCACCTCTATTTTCACTTGGTCTTAACTATCCGTTCTCACCTTGTCAATTCCTAAGCATTTTTTTAAAATTAGTCATTTTTTATCAATTTTCATGTATTTTAACATATTTTATTATAAAACATGCAAGATCTATTTTCGAGTTTTACCTTATATTATAAGGATTTAGGAGTTGTCTTGACTAAATTGTTATCAACCAATTTGTATTAGTTTTATTTTCATTCATTTGGATCAACTCCTTTTTAAAATCATTAAAATTATAGCATAAAAAAGGCAGATTTTGTACTAATCTACCAAAATTCATATTATTATTTAATTCTTTTCTTCTAATAATTTTTCATCTATATATTCATAATTTAATGAATTCTTATTGCTGATGACAGTTCTACCTAACTCTTTTTCTAAATTATCTCTAGTTATTTTAGCTATATTTCCTCCACGTTGCGCTATTCTTTTATTTTGTTCTAATCCAAATGGTTTATGTTCTTTAGCAAGTTCTCTTGTTGCTATTTCTCCTAAGTCACTTAATGCTACTTCAATATCTGTCATATTATCTCTTAATGATTCTTTTCTAAGACCCTTATATGCTTTATACTCTGATGCTTTCATTCCAGACCAAGATTTATATATTTCGTTAGTTAAAATTCCATACTCGTAGTCTTTTTTAATTCCAGATTCTTTCCAAATATCAGTTAGTTTAAATCTATCAACTATTCCGGTTAGTCTTGATTTAATCCATTTATCATCATAACCTCTTTTACGATAATACTCTACTGCTCTATTAACAGCAAATTCTGGATCAAATACTTCATCAATTCTTTCTTTACCTAAAGAGGCTAACCACATCTTAAATGGCTCTGCTTTACTAGATGGAACTGATTCTATTAATCTAAATATTCCTTCAGTATCAAGAGTATCAGTCTCTCTCATTTTTCCATCTTTTGCTTTTAATTTCAACTGCACGATTTTTTCGTGCACTTCACTTCCTTCTTCAATTAGTCTACGTTTTAAGTCACTCCAGTAGTTTCTTGGAATATTTGAATCAGTTAATGCTGCAATAACATCAACTACACTAAAATAATATTCTTCTTTTACAGCATTCCAAATGCTTCTTATTTCTCTTCCTTCAAAAAGATTAGTTATAGTTGCTAATTTATCATTCATATAATTCCCCCTTTACCATAATATATTAACTACTTATATTATACTATATTTTTCTTTGTTTTATTGGAATTTTATGAATGGCTAGACTAAATCAACACCAACCAGTTTATATTAGTTTTATTTTCATTATTCATTAAAAATCACTTCCTTTATACCAATATTTTATCATTAATATTATCAATAATATAATTTATATCTTCGATAGATTTTCCTATATTAAATCTACCATTCCCTACTGGATAAAATACTGAGTAACATTTATATTCTTTTTCATTTATTATTTTAATAAATTCTTGTTTTCTACATTGTGAAACTGAAATCTTTTCATTTAATACAATTGATGATACTTGATTACCAAATAATACTATTACTTTAGGATTTATTATTTCAATTTCTTTTTCTAATAAATGTAGATATTCTTTATATACACTATCAGGAAGAGGTCTTGCATCAACTTGAGTACATTTTCCTAAGTTAGTAATAAAATATTTATGTTTCTTTACATTATCATAAACTATACTTGCAAATTCTTCCGTCCAATCAGCCCCTTTAATAGTTTTTATTTTATTATATACATCTTTATCTAATAATTTTAATTCGTAGAATAAATCCCAAATATTTTTAGTTCCTATCCAAGGAGATTTTAAACCTTTCCATGATTTATCTGATGCAATATTTCTTCCAGTTGGATTCATAAATACAAAACATATATCTGGATTATCAGTGCATCCACCATTATAAATAGAATCTAATTCTTTAGCACCATATTTAAGTTGTAATTTATCATATTCTTTTTTTAAATCATCTAAAGTCATAAATAATCACCTTTTTTTGAAAGTTAGACTGTAAACACCAAGTATCAAATGTTATGCTATTTTAGATACTTTTTTAATTGTTTTTATCATTATTTTATATATTTTTATTAAATTGTGTAACAAGCATATACTTGTTTTCGCCTTATTTTATGGAAGTTTGAATGAATCTTAGACTAAATAAACACCAACCAGTTAATGTTTGTTTAATTTTCATTCATTTGGATCAACTACTTTTATAATTATAATTCATAGTCTTTAATTTCAGTATTCTTAAGTCCTAAATTTAATAATCTACCATCATTTGGAATACCATTAAAGTAAACATAAAATGCTTTTGATACTCCACTATGCGCAACCACCAAAACACTTTTATAATCTTTAGTTTTTAGTTCATCTAGAAATTCTTTTATTCTATTACATAAATCAGGAATTCTTTCTTCTGTTCCATATTTAGTATTAGTATAATAATTCCAATAATCATCTCTATCAGTCACATCAACTGATTTTCCTTCTAATGAACCGTGTTTTCTTTCAACTAATCTTTCATCAGTTATTATTTTCTTATTATTAGCATTAATTATTTCAGCCGTATGAAGTGCCCTTATAAGAGGGGAAGATATAACTATATCATAATCTATATCCTTAATTTTTTCTCTTAAATCTTCTGCTTGTTTAATTCCCACTTCATTTATATCTTCATTAACAAAGTTATATCTACCAATAACATTAGATTCACATTGTCCATGTCTTACTAAATAAATTTTCATAATTTACACCTCTTTTATTAAAAGTTACTATGTTGTAATTAACGCCTTAATTCCTATGCTAATTTATGTTTGTTTAATTTTCATTCATTTGGATCAGCTTCTTTTTAAAAATCATTTAAAATTATAGCATAAAAAAGGCAGATTTTGTACTAATCTGTCTGAATTTATATCAATTATTAGGGGGTAACTATTGCAACGTCAAATTTTGTATTATAGTTTCCTGGTCATATGACTTAATAATGTTTTGTTAAAGTTCTATGATAAGGCTTAATCATTTTTGATTTATCTTGACCAAGCAACCAAATAAAATCATTTATATCCATACGTGAATATTCTTTATTTAATTTTTCATATATATAATTAATTGCTTTTAAAGTATTAGCTCTTATTTCTATTTCTTCTAATGATCCTTCTGCTAATTCTATTTTAAAATCAACTTTTTCCTTTAAACTATCACTAAATTCTAACATACCATAACATCTCATAACTTGAGGTATTTTATAATCAGCACAACCTACTAAATGTGAATAATCCACTTTAACATTTTCTTTTTTCTCTCTAACATGAAGAATATCTGAAGTTAATAACTGTGCTCTTTTATAAAATAGTATTTCTTTTCCATCATAATCAGATACATCTTTAAAATAATCTAAATTATTAACAATATATTCAAAAAGTTCACTATCAATATTTAGTTCTTTAATTAGTTCATAAAAATTCTTTTTTTTAGATTTAAGGAATTCATTCATTTTTACTAAATTTTGATATCTATCTTCTAATAATGGAATAGTTACATTACCTTTTAATAAATCCTTAAATTCATCGAAACTCATTTCAAAATTATTATTATATTTAAATCTATTTAATATTAAATACATTATTGCATATGATCCATCCATTGTGCCTATTTCAGTCTTAATTTCCCATTTAGGATTTCCCCAAAAACAATAATCACCTACTGCATGATAAATAAATAAGAAATTAATTATTTCTTTTATATCCATATCCATTAAACCATAAGGATTTGAATCTAACCAATAATCAATTTTTGAATTTTCAATTTGATTTATCATATTATCAATTTTATCATAATTAATTTTTACATTTTTTGAATTATCGCAAACATACTTATAACTTGTATTTAACTCATCTATTAATTTCAAAAAAATCACCTCTTCAATTGAAAGTTACTGTGTCGTAATCAACCAGTTAATATTTGTTTTATTTTCATTCATCCCCATTCAACTACTTTAATATATTATTTAACCTTATTACCTGTACTTTCAGATTTTAATTTATAACCTAAAAAACTTTCTACATAACTTTTTATCTTATCAAGTTCGTATCCAAAAGCTTGGCAAGTATTCCATCCTCTTTTTTTAGCATTTTCTATATTAATTGTTGTATCATCTATAAACAAAATATCCTTTGGTGACACTTGTAAATCTGTTTCAACTAGTTCAAAAGCTTCTTCAGTATTTTTTCTTAAATGGGTTTTATATGATAACCAAACATAATCAAATTGTGAAAGATCAACTTGTTTATCTAATACAGGTTCACAGCAAAATATTAAATCAGAGAACAATCCTATCTTACAATTACCTCTTAATGAGTGTATATAATCAACAATTTCTTTATAATATCCTACTTTTAGTTGTTCATAAATAAATCTTTTTGAAAAATCTTCTACTGATGCATTAAATCCACTTGCTTTATTAATTCTTTTTATCCACTTTGCTATACTTAATCCATCATTTTGTCTACTAATATATATACCATTTTCATCTACTAAAGTTTTTGTATATACATTCCATGCTTCATCATCTGTTAATCTTGGATTAAAACTTTTGATTGTTCTAATTATTGCTTGTTTATCATTATTATCGACTGGGTGTTTATGCATAATAACACCTCCCCAGTCAAATATCACTACTTTTCCCATTTTGTTTTCACCTCTTTTTATATGAGCTACTGTTTCATAATTAACTATTTGATATTAGTTATATTTTCATACATCTATATTAACTCTTTTAATAATCTATTGTTTTTACTATTTTGTTTGCAAAATCAAGAACACTTTCAGGTGAGTTTGCACTTGCTGTTTCACCAGAAAACATTATTTCATCTGCCCATCTAAAATAGTGTTATATAAATCATTAACTTCAGCTCTTGTAGGAATTTCATTATCCTTCATCACTTAAAATTCTGGTTATTGCTTTTTCACCATTACTTTCAATTTTATTTGGTATATTATCTCTTACTAATTTATTAAATATCTGCTGCATAATGCATCCCTCTTTTATATTAGCATGTTTTTCTTTTTAATATTCTTATAATTAAATTCTTATCTTCTACATGAAGAGACATTTTTCTAAATATGTATTATATTTTACCTAAAAATTGCTCAACAAATCTTGATACCATATCTGAACTAATTTTCAAAAATTCTTCAAAAGTAAGATGGTTATCTTTCTCATATGGAGAATCGGAAATCGCTCTTATTACTAAAAATGGTATATTACATAAATGACAAACTTGTGCAATGGATGCTCCCTCCATCTCTACACATAATGCACCAAATTTTTTATTAATTTTTGCACCCATTTTTTCTTCTGATATGAAAATATCTCCTGATGATATAATTCCAGATGTTACTTTTGTTTCCATCTTTATATTTTTGGCAATATTTACAAGTTTCTGATCACAATCTATATATTTTCCAACATTAGGTATTAATCCTTTTTCAAAGTTAAGTAATGTAAGATCAAAATCATGTTGTACTAACTTTTCTCCAATTACTATATCACATTTATTAATATTTCTTGATATTGATCCAGCAACTCCTACATTTAATATAACATCAACGTTCATCTTATCAATTAATATCTGTGTACTTCTTGCTGCGTTAACCTTTCCCATTCCTGATTCAACTAAAAAACATGTAACATTTTTATATTTGCATTCATATATTTTTAATTCATATACTGAATGTTCTTTTATTTCCTTAAAGATTTTCTTCGTCTCATCAAGTTCTTCTTTCATTGCAAAAATTATGCCTATTTTTTTCATTTATATACCGCCTTCTTTATGCTCTAAATCTTCTCTTATTTTCATCCATATTTACCTAAATTATTGTTACCTTGATTATTATTATCTAAACTCCAATCAGTATCTTCATTTGTACAATATTCAGAAATAATATAATCTTTTGTTTCAAGTAGTTTTTTTATATTTTTATATTTAATCTCGTCCCAATTTGAAGCTTTATATTTCTTATTTCTATGAGCAATTATTCTTGCTTCATTAATTAGATTTATTTTGTTATTCTCACCATATATTTTTCTATCTGTCTATCAGACAATTTTTTGTAAGTTTCTCTTATACCCTTTCTAATTACTTCTAAATATTTTTCACTAGGTTTTTCTAGATCGTTTAACTTATAAATTGATGTAAATGTGTAAATTGGCTCTCTTTTATATTTTCCAACATATATTATTGTATTATAATCTTTCATATGTTGTTCTTGAGTTAGAACATCAATAAATTGTGATTTTTTTATTTTATATATTTTTCCATAAACTTTTCCTCTAGACCTATAATTTAGAAATGCCACACCACCATTCCATTTTCCACTGTGTTTGGCAAAATAAATTCTTCTTCTTACAATATATGGTTTTGAATCTACTGGTTTACTCTTATCTCTACATCCACCTTTATGTGCATAATGGCCTTCTTGATCACCATTTATATAAATCATAAATCTTTTAGTACTAATATTTGAACCATAACATAAATACCATATATAATCATCATCATTATAATTATCAAAATATTTGATATCTACCTTTTTAATGTGAATCACCTTCTTTTCTATTTTTCTTTTTTATCATTTAATAGTTTCATCATTTCAGCAAAATCACTTGAAGTTAAATGGTCATTTTCTTTATTAAATATTGTTCTGTTAACATTTTTTAGAAGTTCATCATCAGTTACATTTGGATTTAATCCCATAAGACGTGCACCTGTAATCATGTCAATAGGAGCATTAATCATATTATCACATTGCAGTTCATATAATTTTTTTTCGTTTTCTTTATACTTTTCATACACTTTTTCGTCTACTTCATTTGTTTCAACATTATAACCACAGTTACATATTTTTTTTCCTTCTAATGGATATCCACAATTTGGGCAAAACTTCATACTATACCTTCTTTCTTCTTACTTTTTTTAGAAAATATGAACTAATAATCCAACTAGGATGCATGCTGGTATTTCATATAAGCATCCTATAAATGCTCCTTTTATATGAAACCAATAGTCTTTATATTCTTTCATTTTTTCTGTTCCTTTAATTATTACTCTTTTAGAATGACAAAACCATATACAATCTATTATTAATGCGTCCCAGAAATTTACAGAAAGCCAAATTATATATGAATAGATAAAACCTTTTATAAATGTATCAGCACCATTATATTTTTTTACTATATAAGATATTATAAATACGAGTAATATAAGTGCAAATAATTTTTTTATTATGCTTTTCTTACTTTTTGAAAGATCTTCTTTTTTAATTAATCCTAATTCTAATACTTTTTCTTGTATTTTTTTAGGATAACTATTAATCATTGATAATGGTTTTACATATGTCATTCCGCCAGCAATTAGTGTAAATAATATGCATGATACTAGACATTCTATTAATAAAGTCATATAATTTCACCTACTTTTTCTCTTTACCAAGTGAGTAATTTCCTTCTGCTATAGCATAATCTTTATATTCATTTAATAAAATTTTGTTTACTTTCAAATCAAATGTTATAACATTAGAATCATATTTTATATTACTAAGTTTGTATTCAGCAATCGAGTTTATATTATCATTTTGTAGTATAAAAGTATTATTTTTAGTATCCCAAGTCCCCCATAAATCTTCAGTTGAATGTGTAGAACCATCTTCAAAGTATTCAATTATATATGAATATCCATCATTTTTTCTACTTATTTCTAGTACAATCNNCCTGCTGAATCTTTACCACTATATCTTCCTATATTATCATCCTTAAACTCGTTTTTAATTGAATCACTAGATACTTCTGTTTTCTTGTTTTTTAAGATTAATAAATATTTATTTTTATAATAATCTTTAAATGTTGTTTTTCCATATATTACTTCAGATATTCTTGTATTATCTTCTTCATCAAGGTGCGTTCTTTTTATATCAAATATTAGAGTAGTTTCTTTATTTTGACTATATATTGAATCATCTAATGTATTAATTTCTAAGCCATATCTTTTTACTTTACTAATATATGAATCTTTCTCTTCTTCATATATAGCACTACCTTCATAACTTATTTTAGAACCAGTAACTATTTTATCATCTTTTACACTTATATTTCTTAATTCATGGTAGAATCCGTCTGCAAGTATTGATGAACTTCCATTTACTTCTAAGAAGAATGTTGGTACATCATTTATTTTTACACCATATACATAAAGTTCAAATTCATCTAAATAAGGAAAATCTGTTGTTAAATAATCAGAACTTATTACCTCTAGTTTATCTTCTTTTACTTCAAGTAAATCTGCAACTATATTATCTCCATCAAAATAAAAGTTAAGTACTTTATATTTGTTATTTTCGTCCTTGAAAATAAAATTAGAAATACTTTTTCCAGATATGTTTTCTAACTGATTTAATTCATGTTTAATTTTATTATATGTTGAATCTAAACTTTTTCCATCTAATGATTCATAAGTTGATCTATAGTCTCTAAACATTTTTGAATATTTTGCATATTCACTATTTTTAGTGTTTTTATTACATCCTGTAATTAAAACTAGTGATATGATGAATACTAAAGTAATTAATATTTTCTTTTTCATAACTAATCTCCTTTTTTATATTCCATCATGAAAGCTTGTAAAAGTTCCGTATTCTTTTTCTGGAAGACCATATTTTTCTTTTCCAAGATTAATTGACTTAATCATAAAGGCCATATTTCTTCCTAAATTTCTCATAGTTTGAAGTCCTTCTTTATCTTTTTCTACGTCCTCTTTTGTAAATCCATGAACTTCATTCCAGTATGTACTTGATACTACCATAATACCAGCAATTGTAAAATACTTGTTTATTTCGTCAAAGGCAGATGTTGAGCCTGCTCTTCTTGATGATATAACTGCTGCACCAACTTTCATTGTTTTATCAAAATGTGTACTATAGAATAATCTATCTAATAATGATATTATCGTTCCGTTTGATCCTGCATAATAAGTGGGAGTTCCTATAATTATTCCATCTGCTTCTTCAAATTTAGGTGCTAATTCATTTACTATGTCATCAAATACACATTTACCTTTAGAGTTACAAGTATTACATGCAATACATCCTCTTATTTCTTTATTTCCCACATTAATAATTTCTGTTTCAATTCCTTCATCTTTTAAGGTATTAGAAACCTCTTCTAATGCTCTATTAGTACATCCTTTTATATGGGGACTACCATTTAAAATTAAAACTTTCACAAAATCAACTCTCTTTCTTAATTTATTATATCATAATGAGTGACTTTTTTATGTTTATAAACAAAAAAACTAGCATTTGCTAGTTTAATTATTATTTATGTCTATTGTAACTGCCGCAGTGTAATAATATATTGTTCCACTTTCTATCCATAAATATGTAGGTACATTAGAACTATCTGTTGAAACAATATTTGCATCTGTTAATGTAACTTGTGGTGTGGTAGTTACTCTAGTTAGATCAGTAGTTTTATCTATAGAAGTGATTGATGAATCTAAGACTTGAACTTTAGCTAAAAAATCATTATTATTTAGAAATACTGTTGATAATTCTTTTGTTTGAATAGTTCCAGTTTTTTCTACATATTTTGTAAAAATACAAAGTGTGGATGTTGTTGTTATACTAACTAATAATACTAATATTAAAATTATTTTTAGCCTTTTTATATCCACATTAATCACTCCTTTCTATTAATTCTTTTGTGAACAATTAAGTTTAACTTTATAGTTTATATTCTCGCTTAAACCACTATTTCCTTTTACAGCAATTATATAGCTTTTATCTTCTTTTGTTCCTGATGACATTGTATCAGTAAACTCTAAACTACTATTAAAATCATTGTTATAACCAAATAATCCATTAGAACCATTATTTTCAATTGTTAATGTATAATCTAATGACTCTTTTGTAATATTATTTGCTGTATCGTAATTTTTTACTATTACTTTAAATTCTGAGTAACCAAATTTACTTTTTTCTTCATTTGATACTTCAGTAATTACCGCATCACATATTACATTTGAGCTTGTTGCTGTTACATTAACTGCTGTTCTACTAATGTAATAGGCATATGTTTCCTTACCAACGACAAAAATCATAGCAAGTGCTAATAATATAATAACTAAATTTTTCTTTTTCACTATTATCACCGTCTTTCTATGATTAATAAACTATATAATATAAATTCAAATTATTTGCTACTCCTGAATCTAGTTTCCAATATACTGTTTTTGTTACATTATTGTGTTCTCCATCATAAATATTTAATAATGATGTAATTTCATTTTGATATGATGAATCTGAGTATAAATGGAAACCACTTGGCATTTCTTTTTTGTTAAAATATACATTATAATTTTGAGATGAAGCATTTGTAAAATCAAAACTCATCTCAAAACTTCCTGATTGACTGTTAGATAAATTTATTCTTCCTGTTGGTTTTTCATATCCATTTACTAGTATTTGACGCTCNNCTCTTCTATTTTTTGTGAAACATAGCCACTAAATGGAAGAGTTATTTCTTTATCCATATATAAATTATCATTTGCATTACCTTCAGGTGTATCATTATATATCCATTTCCAATATATATAGTGTTCAGCTATTTTGTTAGAATTATCTTCTAATTGAACTCCTTCGACTAATGATAATTCTTTACTTAAATTTTCATCAACATAGAAATGAATATTATTAGGTATATTTGTTCTATCAAAATAAACTTTATAATATGCATCCATCTCTACTTTTGTAAAATCAATATCTACTTTAAATTTTCCTATTGCACCTGGTGCTAAATTTTTACCATTAGTTATTGTTTCTTTTAAATCAATTGTTTGATTCATACTCTCATTACCATTTACTATTGGGGCAAATGAAGGAACTTTAGTCGATCCATTTCCACCAAAATATCCTTCTGTAAAAAAATATGAGAAACCTACTATACCTCCTACAATGCAGCAAAAGAACACAAAAGTGGTTATAAACACCTTTTTTTTATTTCTTCTAAATTTTCTCTTTAAATTCAGAATTCTACGATGCATCATCAACCACCTTCTTTTTCATTTCTTTAATAATTGCTTCAACTAAGTAGATAATTAGTACAAAAATAACAATAAGTATTCTATTTTTTACTAAAAAATTTAGCCACTTGCTTTTATATACAAATTTACATAAAATTTGATTTTTTTTAATTGCTGGATCGTTTAACTGATTTGCGTCCCCCTTTGTAGTAACCTTATCTCCCTCTATTTTAACAATTCTATGTGTTACGTATGCATTATCTAATTTATAAGTAACAATGTCTCCCACTTTATATGTATCTACTTTTTTTGAAATGATACTATCACCTACTTGGAGAGTATTTTGCATACTACCAGTCATTACTGTAAAAAAGTAGTATCCCATAAATGGAACTGGCTTATTTCTATTCATAAAACTAAATATGATAGATACTATTAAAACTACAATAATAATATCTAAAATAATATTTTTAATCAAATTAATTGTCTTCATATTAATCCTTCTGTCTTCTTTTTAAAATTATTAATAATAGAATTATTATAGATAATATTGCAAGTTCTATATAGTATAAAATATTATCTCCTGTTTCTGGATTAAATCCAGAGCCTCCGCTAACATCAAATTTATCTGTTTCAGCTGCTTTTATAGCAACATTCAAACGATATGTAGCACCTGGCGTTCTACCAACTGCCGTATCATTATCAGAATCCACCCATTTCCATTCAATTGTATAATAATCATTATTTTTACTATTTAATACTTTTTCTCCAATATTTAAATTGCTATAACTAATCCATTCTGTACTACTTCCTGCTATATATTTACCATTTCTTTTTAATTTATATAACATATTAACATTGTATAAATTTTCTTCATTAAATACTATGTTATACATAACATTTCCGTTAGTATTATTATTTATGAAGAAATCATAAATACCACTATCTCCTGGTGCAATTGTTGGAACATTAAAAATTTTTAATTCTGTATTTTGCTTCCATACTTGATTATTATCACCTACAGTCAGATTTCCTTCTTGATTATTATTATCAACAGTAGTATCATCCGAGGTATTATTTTCTGTATTTTCTGCAGTGCCTGTTCCTGAGCCATTTCCACTACCATTTCCAGTTCCAGGACCATCCCCAGAACCAGTATTTGTTCCAGGACCTGTTCCAGTGCCATTAGTTCCAGAACCATTTATTGTTCCAGAGCCGTCTCCAGGAATTGTACCATTTCCACTACCACTACCATTTTCATTTCTTGTACCATTTTTGTCTTTATTATTTTTTTCATCGGTCGATGGATTTTTTTCATTATTCTGTTTGTCTTTGTCATTACTAGGAACTACTTTTTTTTCACAATTTTCATCATCACAGTCAATATTTATAATATCAACATCACGATTATTTTTTTTGCTATTGTTTAGGGTGAAGTTTACTGTTATACAGGCACCTAGTGCTATTGTCAATACTACAATTATTATATAAAACTTTTTTTCCTTGTTCATATACTTCACCTTTCTTATCCTTAATTTTAAGGTTCAAAATTTGAGCCCTAAAATTAAGAATAATATTTTCATATTATTCTTAAATAATTAATGTACTTGAGTTGCTTTTAGTTTAAAACTTGTATTTATTTCAACACCTGTTTCTTCACTACCATCAAAAGGAGTTGTTCTTTCAACAGCGCTATTGCTACCATAATCACTACTAATAGATACAGGTACAGATATTTCTAGTGTTTCACTAGAACCAGCAGAAATAGTTTTACTAGTCCAACTAAAGTTAGGGCTAGATACATTTGCTGTCATATTTTCTTCAGCATATTTATCAGAAGAAGCTTCTAAAACTTCTACTGTTATATCTGTTCCACCATTATTAGAAACAGTAATACTTCCATCACAATAAAGATTTTCATTTCCAGTATAAGAATTAGGACAAGATATTGTAATACTTCCACCATGTCCTAAGAAATCATCATTATTTATATTTGTACGTGGATCAAATGAAGCTATAGACACTTGATTAGAAGTTCCATTAAAACTACCTTGAGTCCAAAAATATGAATAGACACCATAACCAGCCACTCCAATTAACATAAATAATAATAAAACTAGAACTAATAGTTTTTTCTTATCTTTTTTATCATAACTTTTATCCATTATTTGTTTTAGTATTACTGCAAGTAGTCCTATTGAAAAAACTACTATTGATACTAAAAGTCCTCCTATTCCTAAAATATATCCTGCATGAATATCCATAAAATGTGAAAATAAGAAACCAATTATCGATAGAACAATACATATTATTGATAATAAAGTAAATATCTTTAATGGATTATAATAAATACATGATTCTGTTATATATCTTAGAGATTTAAGTGTATCTCTAAATAATCTTATTTTTGACTTTCCCATTCTCTTGTTATATGGAATATCTACATAACATACAAAATGATTATTCATAAGATAAGCTAGTGTTTGTGATGTTGTAAAGCTAAAAGTATCACATAATCTTGGAAAATATTGTGTTACTAGAGATTTATCAAATATTCTAAGTCCGGAATTTATATCTTTTATTTTCTTTCCTGAAACAAATTCAACTAATAGCTTCATCATTTTTCTTAAGATACTTTTAAATATACTTTGTCTATAATATTTTCCAGTTCTTGCTCCTACTACTAAGTCAAAACCTTCTTCTTTCTTTTTTAGCATTTTTGGGACTTGGTCAAAAGGATAAGTTAAATCTGCATCTGTAATAACTATTGTTTCATTTTTTGCCTGTTTGATACCTCTTTTTAGTGAAAATCCATATCCCATGTTAGATGGATTATTAATAACAACTGCACCACTTTTTTTTGCCACTTTCCCCGTATTATCTGTAGAACCGTCATTTACAACAATGATTTCTGAATTCTTATCTATTTTATTCTTTTTCATTACTTTTTCTATTTCTTTAATTGTCTTTTCTATTGCATTTTCTTCATTATATGCAGGTATTACTACTGAAATCATTGTACTACTCCTTAACTTTCATTTATATTTATTATAGCATAAATTAAAAAGAAAAAGGATAATAACTTATTGATACTTATTATCTTTTAATTTCTTATAAATACTTATTGTGTATAGATTTAAACTTTCTTCGTTTTTATCGTATAAAACATTATTAATAATTGGTACCATATGATAATAGTCTTTTTTATCTGAGCAAAAAACAATATATTCTTCGTTATCTAGTTTTAAGTCTTTTATTTTTATATTTTTATTTAAATCAATTTGCTTTGTATTTCTTCTTCTCATATATTCTTCAAATACTTCTACATCGTTATATGAATCTTTATTTAATTCTTTCATTATTTCTAGTAAATCATTATATACTTGTTCGTATTCTTCATTATATAATTTGCAAAAAGATCTTATCACGCAATTACTTTCTCCCTCTTTACTTGATACATAATACTTAATATATTTCATATTTTACCTCATATCTTTTTTATTTTATTAATTTACAATTATCTTCGAAGTTATATTTACCACTATTTAATTTATAATAAGCAAAAAATATTTTAGCTAGTTTATCTTTATCTAATTCTTTTTTATTTGTCCTAATTATTGGAGTGTATAATACTCCAAAAAGAAGATACTCTGAATTTACTTTTTTAAAACCTAATTTATAGTAAAAATTCATTCTTCTTATTGTATTAATATCATTTTCATCTTCTTTTTCTATTTCTCCAATTAAATCATTTTCTTTTATTACTTTATTAATTAATAACTCTATTGATTTTTTTCCATACCCTTTATTTTGATACTCTTTTTTTATGGCAAAATAATCTAAATAATATGGATTATCATCGATTCTTTCAAGCATTAAAAATCCTATTATTTTACTATCCAAAGTTATTTTATAAAATTCTTCTATTCCTTTATTATAATTATCTTCTATTATTATCCAATCTCTTTGTTCTTCTTTTGGAAATAACTTTTCATAATCATTATATATTTTATCTTTAAAATCTTCTATTGAAATTATAGAAACGTCAATCATAAAACTATTCTCCTAGTGACATTTTTCTTCTTAATTCTTCTAATTTTTCTTTGTCTTCTTTATATTCACTTCTTGGCTTAACAAAGTTCTTTGAACCTCTATTTTCAAATGAATATCTTGGTATTAATTGAACATGAAAATGATTCATTGGACCATCACACATAGTACATAGATATACACTTTCTGATTTATATGTTTCTTTTAGAATGATCATTAATTTTTTTGCTAGAAGATAAATTTTAGTACATGTTTCATTATCAATTTCCGTCATATCTTTAAAATGTTTTTTAGTAGAAATAGCAGTATGTCCTTCTGCTCTTGGATTGCCAACTAAAAAGCACTCAAAATAATCATCTTCATAAATCATTTTATCTTTTGTATCACCATATAATACATGGTCATTTTCTCTATCAAAGCACGTTGGACAAATGCCTGAATCGACAATATCTTTTACTTCGACTTTTTTATTTAATACTAATTTTTTTAACTCTTCATTACTAAGTTCTTTTAAATTCATTATATTTCTCCTTTATTCTTTAATGTTTGTTCTAATATTTCTAAAAAGAATAATTGATTTTTTATAATTTTTTTCTTTGCTGTATTTATATCCATCCATTCATATTTATCCATCTCACTAAAAGTTTCTCTTTTATTTGATCCTTTTGGATATTCAATTTCAAATGTATTACTCTTACAACCCGTTATATCAAAATCAGAGTTTGTATAAAACATTATTACTAATTTTCTTCTACTTACTTTTTTTGTTTTTAAATAATTTATTTCAGTTTTTACATCTAAATTTGTTTCTTCTTTAAACTCTCTTATTGCTGTATCAATTAGTTTTTCATTTTCATCTTTTTCACCTTTTGAAAGTGTCCATCCTCCTATATCTAAGTTTCTTTTATATGGACCTCCAAAGTGACATAGTAATACTTTTAATACATGATTTTCGATTTTATAAGCTATTATTCCTGAACTTTTTTTCATTTATTTTTTCCTTTTTTAGCATCAACAATGAAGAATACTCCTAATCCTATTATCATTATAATAAATAGTATTTTGCCTTTTTTTGTTCTTTTAACATTTAAGTCGAGCTCTTTAGTTAGTTTTTCTTTATTATCAACTTTTCCAACAAATACTTCATATACTTCTGTTTTCTTATCAACTTCATATGGTACAAATGAATTACCCTTTTGAACTGCTAAAATAGATATATATGGATTTTTTTCAATATCATAATACTTATAAGTAAGTTTAATATCTCCTACTTTTAAATTTTCTTCATGTGGATCTCTTGTATAATCTATTCCAGTTGTTGTTAAATCTCCGATACTATCTTGTTTTGCATAATATTTATCAGCTGGAATTAGTTTTAATCCTTTATCATCAAGTTCATATTCACCTATTTTTACTTTTGATATTTTTTCATCTGATAATATTTGTTTTAGATAATCATTATCTGAATTTTCTAATGGTTTTTCTCTTTCTTTCCACTCATAATTATATTCTTTATCATCTTCATCATAATATTTTATATAATCTTCTACTTTTCTATTTATTTTAATTGTTCCAAAGCTATCATCAAGTTCTATAAAACTAACTAAGTTATCATAACTAATTTTACCACTTACTAAAACTAGTTTTCCTTCATTTTTTGAATCAACTTTCCCATCTGTTACATATACTACTTTGTCAATCATTTCCTTATTAACATTTTTTTCTTTATTAACATTGATGACTGCAAATACTGCAAAGTAAATTACAACTATTGCTAGAATTATTTTTCCTTTACTTAATTTCATACACACTACTCCTTTACTTTTTTCTTTATTATAGCATGTATATTTTTTTTCAAAAAGAAAAAGATAGAATTATCTACCTTTTTTATCTAATAAACTGCATATTATTTCTACTACTTTATTTTCACCAATACTTACATCTAGACAAATATCATAATTACTCTTATCTCCCCATTTTTGGTTTGATACTAATTCATAGTAAGTTGATCTTGATTTATCTGACTTCTTTATATTTTTTATCGCATCTTTTCTTGAATCTTTATACATTTTTTCGATATTATTTATTCTATATTCAAGAGGTGCATATAAAAATACTTTTATTATTTTTTTATTATCTTTTAAAATATAATCTCCTGCTCTTCCTACTATTATACAATCCGTAGTTTTTGCGATTTCCTTTATAGTTTTATTTTGATTAATAATTGCCTCTTTGTCTACATCAAGTGATAAAAAGTTATCATATACATCTCTTTCTGACATTTCATCAGCTATTATTTTATTTTTTAGTGCAAACTCTTTTATTTCTTCTTTATCGAAGTATTTTATATTTAACTTTTTAGATAATTTCTTTGCAATTGATTTTCCATTTGTACCATGTTGTCTTGATATAGCTATTACTATATTTTCTTTATTTTCTTTTTTACTTGAAATAACTTTAATTTTTTTGTTATAAGAATCTTTTAAAATTAGAACTGATATAATTGATGTTATAAATTCTGCTATAGGAAAAGTCCACCATACAATATTTAATACATTATCTGATAATGTGAAAAAGTATGCTACTGGAAATACAAATATAACAAGCCTTAATAATGAAATGATTAGTGGTCTTAAAGCATATCCTATTGATTGTAATACCCCTTGTATTGAAATTGATACTCCCATAAATATGTAACCAATACTTGCTATTCTAAGTGCTAATGAACATGTTTTAATTATTTCTTTAGATGTTCCTCCAGCTAGTCCAAATAAACTTGAAATTGGTCCCGCAAACAATTCAAATATAATTGTTAAAATAAGTGTCACAATTATACTGTCTTTTATACCACATTTTATTGCATCGTCTATTCTATTTTTATCTTTCATTCCATAATTAAATGAAAGTATTGAAATAATTGTATTTGATAATCCAAATGCTGAGAAAAGTGCTATTTGCTGTATTTTATAATATATTCCAAATGATCCTACTAGTATACTTGGATTTACATTTGCATTTAATAAAATCTTATTCATACCAGCCATCATTACTGATAATAATGCTTGCATAAGTGCTGCTGAAATACCAATTCCATATATTCCTTTTATTATTTTTATATCCGGTTTTATATATTTTATATTTCCATCAATTTCATTATTTTTTGTATAGTGAAATATCATTGCTACTAAAAGTGATACTATTTGTCCTATTATTGTTGCCCAAGCTGCTCCTTCTACTCCCATATTTAGTGGATAGATAAATACATAATCTAAAACTATATTAGTTATTGCCCCTGATATTTGTGCAATTGTTGATAACATTGTTTTTCCTGTTGATTGTAGAAATCTTTCATATACTGTAAAACCTATTGCTCCTATTGAAAAGCATGTACATATTTTTAAATATGATGTTCCCATAGTTATTACTTCTTTATTAGAGTGAGCAAATAATTCTATAAACCATTTAGATGCAAATAGTCCAAATAATAGGAATACTACGTAAATACATATACTTAAGAATATTCCGTTTCCAGCTACTTTATTTACCTTTTCATTATTCTTTTCCCCTAAAGATTTTGATAAAAGTGCATTTAATCCTACTCCTGTTCCGACTCCTACTGCTATTATTAATATTTGAATTGGAAATGCAAGTGTTAATGCTTCATTTGCAACTACTCCTTTTGCTCCCATGTTTGTTACAAAAATACTATCAATGACATTATATAGTGCTTGAAGAACCATAGAAATAATCATTGGAAGTCCCATTTTCCAAAATAGTTTATTCATTGGAGCTGTTTCCATTTTGTTTTGTTTTCTTTCTTTCATAATATACCTCCTCTTTTTTGAGCATAAAAATACGTAAGTCCTTAAACAATTGGACTTACGCATAAAGCTACTCATTGAATTAAATTTGACTTAGTATATTTTCTCAACAGATTCATTTTATCACATTTTTATTTTTTATGTAAGTTTATTTTTTTATTAATAATTTACTATCAGTAATATTAAGATCTTCTTTTATTACCTTTTCTAACATTTCTTTTATATATTCTGGTTTTTCAACTACTTCTATTTTATCATTTATTACATTTACTTCTTTTATTTCTACTCCTAAAAAAAGTTCAAACCATGCTGCTACTAAATGTCTGTGGCAAAACTCTGTATTATCCTCATAGCAAAGAAGTATAGAGTTATCTAAATCTTTATAGATTTCTTCTGGATTAAGTTTTTTTAATACTTGATAATAAAATTCATTTATATAATATTCTGTATTTTCTCTTTCAGGTATTATTCCTCTATTATTCTTCCAGATTCTGAAGAAACTTTCTAGTGGAGCAAGTCTTAAATCATAATCTCCATCATATTCTGCATCTCTTCCCTTATCTTTTGAAATAGATACTGTTCTATATTTATTTGTTCTACTATTCTTATAACTACTTGTATAAATCATATTATCTCCTTTTTACATATGATACAATACTTTATTTAATAAAACAATTTATATATTGATTTTTATAAATTTTTGTATATAATAGTTACTCATATATTTATTAAAAAGGGGTTACTTTTATGCAATTTGAATCACATTTTAATATTGAAAATGTTTTATATTTAGAAAATAAAATATTTAAGGATCATACTAAATTAAGTAAAGAATATAACAAATTTAAAGAGATAACAGATACTCAAAAAGAACGCATTTCTAATTTATCTACTTCTTTTTTGTATTCTAACTATGGAAAGATAAGATCTCAAAACTATATTATTGTTTTAAGATATCTTTCTACTCAATTAGGAAGAGAAAAACTTATATCTACTAGAGATGAATATTTAGGATATATTCCTACATATGATGAATTTCTTACTTTTGTTATTTCTTGTTTAGATCCTAGTTGCAAGATGTTTACAACTTATTTAAAGTGTAATAATAATCTTTCAGAAAAAGATAAACAAAGTATTATAAGAAAAGAAATGGGGTTCTTTAGTAAAATTTTATTAGATGCTGAAAAGGATTATTATTTTAAATTTGTTAATGAATTGTTTACTGATGTTAGACAAGATAATTCTAGTTATATTAATTTAATAGTTTCTTTATTTAAAACATTTGATAATGTATCAGAAGAAAAATTTGAAAGTATTTCTAAAATGGCTAATGTATGGAATTATGTTGTAAATCCAGATAGTAAATGTACAACTTGCACTTATAACTTAATTCATCAATCGAAATTACTTAATCTAAATACATTAGAAGATAGAATTATATTTTTTATTTTAGCTGTTGATCCAGATTTAAAACTTCTATCTATATATGAGGATGAAAATAGAATTGATGTAATGAAATATCGTAGTTTAAATGAAGTTGGAATTTATAATCCTAAATTAATTAAGATTGAAGAACAATTTAGAAAAAAATATATGCCAGATAAAAAAATTAGCGAATGGTCAATGTAGAAATGAGGAGAAGTTATGTTTTTTAAATCATATAAAAGTTTTAACGAATTTATAAAACGCTCTTGTAAATCAATTGGTAGTGGTAGTCAAGCAGAGTGTTTTCTTGGACCAGACAATAAAGTATATAAAGTTTATCATGATTTTAATATACACTCCAACGAAAGTTCTTATACAGAAGACTTTTTATTAAGATTTAAGGGACTTGATAATGATACATTTCTTTTTGCAGAAGATGTTATTTCTGTAAATGGAAAAATAGTTGGTTATTTATCTAACTTTATACCTGGTAAACCTCTTGCAGATATAAATCCTCTTACTATTGATTTAAATGATTTTGAGAGTAGTGTTTTAAAAACAAGAAATGATATAGCTGATATTTCTTCAAAAAATATTGTTCTATATGATGTATGTTTTAATATGATGGTTAGAAATGATAATTCTTTCTTTGTTAAGGATTTTGATGAATTTTCTTATGATGTAAGATCACGTGATAATAAAGTTTTATTGGATAAAAACAAGAAAATATTTGATGGAGAATTATATCTTTTCCTTATTGATAATCTTTTTAATGAATTTGTTAATCAATATAAAGATTTAAAAGAATTATATAAAGATAGAAATATGGATGTCTTATATTTTTTAAAACTATTTAGAAAATACTTAAGTGAAAATGTTGGAAAAGAAATAAGATACTTGATGGAAGCATCAGACTTTCTAAATGATAATTGTGAAAGCATACCATATTATCCTAGAAACTTTAAAATATAAAAGAACCTGTTGGTTCTTTTTTAAATTTTTTTAAATTTTATAGCAACTACTCCATACTTTTCTACTTCTTCATCAGAGTAAAATCTTTTTAGTAAGTCTAAGAAGTATTCTTTTGTGTAGCCTTTAAGATATATCTCCTCAATAGTATAATTATCTACTAATGATTTAAAATTATCATAATAACTTAATCTTTCTATTACTGCATCTATTTTCTCAATGTCATCAGGTCTTTTTAAGAATGTTATTTTATCTCCTACTTGAAGTTTTCTTCTTTTTTCATCATTAACTCTTACTTCTACTGTTTTAGTTTCATTTTTTACTACTTCGAAAATATCTTCATCTAAATGTATATTCATTTTTTCACTTCCTTTATTGATTATCTTCAAATTCTTTTTCATATTCTTTAAAAAAATTATAATATGCTTTTACATTTTTAAGTTCTGTCCATTTTTTTATTTTAGGATCATTAGAATCTAGATCATATATCTTAGCTTCATTTAAAGCTAATAAAAATGGTGAATGTGTTGCGATTATAAATTGGCAATTATAGAACCTTGCTGATTCTTCTATAAAAGTTTTTAATTTTAATTGATTTTCCGATGATAAACTATTTTCAGGTTCATCTATTATATAAATACTGTCTTCTGTTATTTCACTTTGCCAAAAATCGAGTGCAGTTTCTCCATTTGATTCCTGTAATACATTATTATTTCTAAGCCTTGTTCTAACATATTTTGATACTGTTTGCCTATTTGAATCAACCTTATTTTTTAGTTCGTTATAATCATCTAATCCAAAATTTAAGTCTCTTGATGAAGTATTTTTGTATTCATAATATTCATCAATTAGTCTATCTTTTCTTCTATTTACATTAGAGTTAATTGCTTTTAAATCGAGTAAATAATCAAATACATCATCACTTGAAATAAATTTGATATCCTTACATTCATATTCATTTATCATTTCATGGTTTTTCTTACAGTAATTTATGTATTTTTCGAAGAATTCACTTCTTACTTCATAATTTCTTTTAGAGGCATCAATAGTATCTCCTATTATATTTAAAAGAGTTGTTTTTCCAGAGCCATTTCCACCATAAAATATTGTAATGGGTTCAAATTCGATTTCCTTTAAATTTTTTTCTGGAAATATTTTAAGTGGATAAAAACTATTATGAATATTTTTCTTGTATGTAATCATATCAAATTCCATATTCTCATCTACTAATTTAATTTTTTTTAAATAAACACTCATTTTATCATCTTCAATCTATATTTTTTTTATTTCTTTTTTTGTCAAAATTTTATATTTTTTAGAATTCTTTTTTATATATTCTATTTTCTCTTCTTTATTTCTTATATCATTTTTTGCCCAAGATAGCATTTGTATTAACCCTTTTAAAGTTGGATTATAATTAAATTTTTCTATTCCTATTTTTTGCTTTATCCATCTAGTAATACATCTTTTATAAATATCTGTTTTATTTAGGTTTAAATAATAAACGATATCCGCTTTTTTTATACCTTCTCTAAATTTTTTTCTACCTACGTCTTCTATTATCCAAGAAGATTTATCTATAATTATTTTAAATCTTTTGTTTATATCATCTAAATCTCTTTTAATGTTACCATTATCATCATCCCAAACCACTTTATCTAGCTCATACATTTTAATATTTAATTTTTTTGATAATTTATTTGCTAGAGTAGTTTTACCACTTCCAACTGGTCCGATTATATATATTTTTCTTATATTATCTTTCATCTTTACCACTCAATTATTGTCAAATTATCAAATCTTTTTTTCCAACTATCTACTTTTTTATCATATAGTTCTTTTGAATTATACTTATGCTTAATTGGTCTAATTGTTCTAGAAAAAATATCACTAAGACCATATGGAGCATATACTTTTATCTTTCCTTTTACTTTCGTTACTCCAATTGCATGAGCTGTTGCTATCCACTGATATATTGCATCTTCACTATTCTTATATTGATCAATATTCTTATTTTCGTTTTCTTTTTTCCATAAATGCATTCTTGCTTCATTATGTACATCAAACTTGTAGTTAATACCTTTTGAACTAAAATAGTCTTCAATTTGTTTTTCTAATTTTTCTTCTTTATCTTTATCTAAATTTTCTTTATCATAATAAACTATATCTACATCTTTTACTTTGTAGTTTAAGTCTTTTTTATCATAATAATTCCATATTGTTTGAAAAACCATTCCTGCTGCAATATAAAAATTTGGTAGTTTTAACTTTTCAATATAATTAAGTATTTCCATTAAATCACTATTTTTCTTAATTATTTCAATAAACATTTTATTTTGATCTTCAATTGTTTCATACATCATATTTATCCTCTTAATTCAATTCTACTTTTTCATTATCTTCAATTCTATATTCTTTTTGTGGTATTAATCTTTTTTCTTTTTCTATAAAGCCCCATAAACTTATTCCTGGAAGTACCCAAGTATATGGGCCAATAAGTGTTCCTGGTGATGTTGTACAATTAGCTCCAAGTCTTGTGTTATCTCCAACTATTGCACCGAAGAATGATAAGTTTGTATCATGCTTTACATCATTTTCTTTTATAGTTATATTCTTTTGATCAAATCTTCTATTAGCAAGTATAGTTCCACTTCCTATTCTTGTACTTTTTCCAATAATAGAGTCACCACAGAAAGTAAAACTTTGTACTTTAGCGTTATTTTGAATAATTGAGTGTTTAACTTCACATCCATGACCAATTACAGCATTATCTCCTATTATACTACCAGGTCTAATTAGTGCACCTGATTGAATAGTTACATTTTTACCAATAATTACTGGTCCTTCAATAGTAACATTTGCTCCTATCTTAGTATTTTCTCCTATTATATAATTACCAGTTATACTTGTATATTCACCAGTTACTCCATTATTTTCTTTTAGATCATTTTTAACAACTTTTTCTTCTAAGTACTTATCAATCTTATTTAAAGGTTCCCATACATATTTGCAGTTTTCAAATATTTCTTTTTCACTAAAATTTTCAATATTTTGAAAATAATAATCTAACTCTATCATTTTTTAACTCCTTTTTTATTTGCTATTTCTTCTACTTTTACAGGTTTAGATATTCCTTTACCCATATTAGGATTTATAATTGAATATCCTAAATCAATTGTAAATATACTTAGAAGAATTGTAATTAATATTATTTTATGTTTATGTTTAATTCTATTAAATAAGTTATTTAGAATTGGCGCTGAATAATATGTTGCAACCCATCCACCAAGTCCAAAAACAAGTAATCCTTCTAAACAAATTCTTCCATTTATATTTAAAAAATAGCCATTATAATTCCACCAACTCATATTAAATAGTTTTTCTAATGCAAATGAAGTTCCATATTCTACAATACCACATACAAGAAAAGCACTAATAAATAATTTAAGTGGACTTTCTCTAAATCTTTTTAAGAAAATAATTATTAATAGTCCTCCTACTCCATAAATTGGAATAATAGGTCCATGAAGCATTCCTCTATTTACAAATACACCATGGTTAAACAATCTGTAATTAACTTCCCATATCCAGCCAAATATACCAAACACAAAAAATAATAAAATTAAATTTTCTAAAGTATAGTCAACTTTATAATTTATTTTAAGTAGTTTTTCTCTTTTTAGTTCTGGCAAGAAATATTTATCTGATGTATATTTTTTGTCTTCTACTCCTAAATATTTATCTTTAAAATGAGGACTCCTTATATTACTTCTTAAATTCATATATATTTCAGCATAAATACATTCTTTATATGGATTAAAATAAAATATATTTGAAAGTCCTAGTGTTAAACCACTTAATACATACCAACCAATTAAACTTAAATCAGTATAAAATATTTCTAATTTATGGCCTTTTGTCATTTCTTTTGATAATTTAAAACAATCTTTTGATTTTATTTCTGGGTTTTCTGCAAGTATATATGGAATCATACTGTACTCATAATGTTTAATGAATCCACCTATTATTGTTAAGTACCATAAGAATCTAAGTATCGTTCTTTTAATCATTATGAAGGCAACATTCTTTACTTTTTTTACTCTATAAACAAATAATAATTTATCATAAGAAGTTTCTTCATAACTATGATGTTCTAGGAAATATCTACTTTTTCCAACTGTTATAATATTTATTACAAATATATATATTAATAAATAAATGACAAGTTCTAATATCATTATTACAAGAGATGGTATAGAGTTTCTAAATAAGTATTCATTATTTGCATTTAACACTCCAAGTATTATTGAACCTGTACCTGTTATTTGGTTGAAATAAGCAGATAGTAATCCTCTTGTTGGTTTATAACTTGTTATTTTTTTTGAAATATTATTTACTCTTGTTCTTTCTAGTTTATTTTCTACTATATTAAGGTTATTAGAAGTTTTTAATGTGTAAATATTTGAATAATCATAACTTCTTATTCTTTCTTCTGTATTATATCTATAACCAAAAGTTAGAATAGTAGACGCTATAAAACATATGACAATACTATGCCATAAATGTACTTTTAATCTCTTCCTTGCTTTCTTCTTTACTTCATTCATATTACACCAACCACTACTTTATATCACTACTTTATTTCTATTAATTCATAATCTGTACTACCTAAACCTATTTCTTCGGCGTATTCTGTAATATGTCTTCCTTCTTGTCTATCAACACGCTCCATCATCTTTGCATGACCTGGATCAGTACTATTCCATAACATATCAATGAAAGCTTGATCATTAGCAACTGGATCAAGAGATGCAACTATACCTAAGTCTTCCATTACTGGGTCTGTTTGATTGCTATCACAATCACAATCTACTGATATTGCATTCATTACTGTAATATATACTATTTGTTTATTGTTATCTTTTATGTAATCAGATACTGCTTTAGCTGCTTCTGCCATTGACTCTATAAAATCTTTTTGTTCATACTCTATACTCCAGCACTCATTTGGATCAGATGTTTTACCACAACTATGAATATACGCTTTTCCATTACGTGATGCTATACCAATTGATTGATTTTTTAGGTTAGCTCCAAATCCTCCCATAGCATGTCCTTTTCCATGAGCTAGATTTATTATAGAGTCATAATTTTTAAAATTTTCTCCAATAATATCATATTCTAGATGTTTACCATTTTTAACTGGTATTTTAAACTCTCCATCTCCATCCATAATATCAACGTCAGCAAAAGATGTAAAACCATGTTCTTCTGCTACTTTAAGATGGTCCTCTTTTGTATTTCTTGCTCCAGGATAAGCAGTATTACATTCTAAAATTGTTCCATTTAACTTCTTTACAAATGGACCAATTAAATTTGCTTTTAAATATCCTTTTGATCCTCTTTCACCAGTTGATACTTTAACTCCAATTTTTCCTTTTAGTTCTACACCTAATTTTTCATAAATTCTTGTTAATGATTCTGGTGTAATTTCCTTTGTAAAATATACTATACTTTTTTCCATTTTCTTCTCCTTTATTTATAATTTTCAAAATCAAAGAAATATCCATATTCTTTGTATTTTTCAGCACCTATCTTTGCATCTTTTTCTATTACCTTTTTACCACCCATTTTTTCATAGAACTTAATTGCATTTTTATTATCAGATAAACACCATACAATCATGTTATCTTTATCATTTTCTTTTAATTCTTTTATAGTTCTTTTTAATAATTTTGTGCCTATTCCTCTTCCTTTTTCATTTTCTTTTATGTATAGACTTACAAGTTCTGAGTCAAAGTTATGATCTTTATCGTAATAGTGATAGCAAGAATAACCTAATACTTCATTTTCTCTTACTGCAACTAAAACTAAATCTTTATATTCATCAAAGCTTGCTACATATCTTTCTGTTTGACTCTTATAATCAAGTGTTTTTAGGTATTTAGATGCTATTATCTTATCATAAGTATTTTTCCAACCATCTATTTTTATGTGCGCCATTTGTTCTTGATCTTCTAATATATTCTTTCTAATGATGTAGTCATCTTTTTCTTCTAAAAGACTAAGTGAATAATTCATTTTCTGAAAAGATTCAATTAATAGTTTATCATCAAGTGCGGTTGTAACTCTTCCTACTAATTCATCTTTATATGGCCAGCTAATTGACTGTCCAACTAAGAATCTAATTCTATCTCTATCATAGAAGAATTTTAGTAAATCTCTTTCAGTATTAATTTCTTCACCATTATATTTCATACCTTTCACTTCTGTAAAATCAATTATTGCAAAGAAACCTGATTCTACTTCTAATGAAATATGTGCATATGGAAGTCCTTTTAAAATATTATCTGCATCTTCTTTTAAAACTTCTTTTACATTTTTATAAATTATATCTTTATATTTTTCATCTACAGTTTCAATACCATCTACTAATGATTTTAATAAGTTATATTTGTATATGTATTTTTCTCTTAAATCTTTAAAGTATTCATTATATACTTTTTCTCTTTCTTCTGATGCATTGAATGCTCCTTTTAAAGCTCTTCCAACTATATCAGGTGATGAATCCATTTCTTGAAAAGTTCTATTTATTATTTCTCTTATTATTATTTCATCTGCTACTACAAATCCAGCTCTTAGGCTTGCTAATCCATAACTTTTTGATAATCCGAACAATGATATTGTATTTCTAAACATTCCAGGTATCGTAGCCATAGGTTTAGCTATGTTATTTTCATCAAATGTTATATCTCTATATACTAAATCATCTATTACAAATACTCCTCTTTTTAAACAAACTTCTCCTATTTCTTTAAGTAATTCTTTTTGCTTTTCTCCCATTACTTTTCCAGTTGGATTATTTGGATTTGCATTTAGAAAAGCTACTACTCTTGGAACATATCCTTTTCTTCTGTTATATACTTTTTGAATGCTTTCATTAATATCGTCTATTTTGTTTGCTAATTTTCTTGGATTAACTAGATAGTTATCTTCTTTTTCTAGTGGTAAGAAGTCAACTTCTGCTCCTGCTCTTTCTGCTCTTATTGTAAATAGACCATAATTAGGTCCTGGTACTAATACTACGTCTCCTGGTTTTGAAATTATATTTATTATAATGTTAAATATTATCGAAGTCGATGGTAAGAAAGTAATGTTGTGAACGGATAATCCTTTATCATCTATATCACTATATGAATATGGAGTATCATTTATAAAGCCTTCTTTTTCTACATATGCAAGTAGTTCTTTTCTAATGTTGTCGTCTCCTTCTGTATAAGGATAACGATGTAAAAATTCTGAATCTAGTGATTTTTTCATTTCTTCTATTGAAAGAGGAAATGGCTTATATTTTAATGGGTTTCCTCCACCTAAATCTATGTCTGGTATTTCTGTTATTTTTTCATCTCTTATTCCATATCCATAAAACTCTATTGCATCAGATATTTTTTGCACTGTTGGATTAAATTTTTCTCCGTCATGTCTTTTACCTATATCTGGAAGTCCAAATCTTCTTTCTCCAAGGTTTGGATTTTCTCTTAATAATCTGTCTATTGCCCTTGATTTATTTAACACGCTAATCACCTAATTAAATTGTAAAAAAAAATATCATTTAAGTCAAATGATATCGAATTTATATTATTTATAATTTTTTTACTTTTGTAGAACCATTTATTTCATTCATTCTTTGTATTGCTTCTTCAAATATATTATCGAAATTATTTTCCATACTAACTACACTTTTTATCCTTGCTTTTTTTACTATTTCAACTATAAATTTATTATTTAAAAAGGAGTTAATCATACTACTTTCATAATCTACCATTTTTATATCTTCAGATAATAATGATTTTTTCGCAAATGGTATTCCTGATATTAATATTTTTTCACTAAATAATAGTCTATTTCTTTCATCTATAAACCATGTTATTGGTTTAACTTCTATCCAAACATATTCACCAGATTCATATTTTTTTTCCATTTGATAACGTAATAAAATTTGAATCAAAGCTAGAATGTGGATTTGCTTTAACTCTTACATAACATTTGCCATTATATTCATATTCTTCCAACTGTCTAAAAACTCCAGTATCTAATCCATGTAATGTAGTTTTATAATCATTTATTGTGTATGTTCTTCCCGTTTTGGATAAATTTTTGCTTTTATAATTTTCTTCAAGTTCTTTTTCTATATTGTCAGAAACTGCATCTTGTGGATATTCACCATATTCAACTATATAAAAGTTTTTATTAATTATACTATCATCTAATTTTCTTTTCGAAAAAGCTATTTTATCATAAGCTATTACTGGTCTTATTCCTGCATGCGAATAATTTTTTTTAAATTGAGTTATGTTCTCATTTCTTTTATCATCTTTAAAAATACAAATAACATTATTAGTATCACAACTTGATGTATAATAAAATACTTCTTCGCATGTATTTTTACCTAATAAATTTGAAAAATCAGTTGCTTTTGCTTCTATTCCAAAAGTCTTTACTAAATCAATTGGTTTAAAATATAAACTTTCAGAACTTAATAATTTTGCTTTTATCATATTATCACCCTGCTATTTTAGTACTTTTGTTTTATTTATTTTAAATATAATGGTAGTTTTCTATATACAATTCTTTTTTCTTTTTCTTTTTTCTTTGAAAATTTCAAGTCTTTAAGTGCTTCCTCAAATATGTCACCATCGCTTTGTAATTGTGATTCTATTACAATATTTTCATTTGGTGTTTTCCCGTTATTATTATCAATATTTATGTGTGCTCCACTTTCTAATAATAATTTAAAGCATTCTATATTATTAAATTTTTTTGCAATCATTAGAGCTGTTTCTCCATTTTTATTTTTGCTATTTATATCAGCACCTAAAAGTATTAATAATTTAAGCATTTCTATCCTATTGTGCTCAGTGCATATTATAACGCATGTATTTAGTTCATTATCTTTTTCGTTTACATCAGCACCTGCTTTAAGCAAATCTTCGAAAGCATGTTCATATCTTTTTATAGCACATATCATAATTGGTGTTAATCCATCTTTATTTTTTTTGTTAACATTTGTTCCTTTGCGTATAAAATTTCTTAGAATATCCCAATCATTCCAATCATCATAATCATATTTTTCTAGAAAATCAATTAAATATTTCCCATAATAATCACTTTTTTCTTTTGAAATTCTTTTAATTATTTTTTTTAGTTCTTCAGAGCTTTCTTCAAAATTTTTCTTATCAATTTCTTTTATTAGTGATTCATACTCTATTTTTCTTAAATCAAGACTTCCTTCATTTTTATAATAAAATACTGAATCTTGTTTTATTTCTTTTACAAAATCTTCATTTAAGAATTCTTTTATATTATCATAATCAATTCCAGCTATTAATAAATTTTTACTAATTATTAAACCTGTTTTTGTGTTATATATCCATTTGATTGGTTTAACTTCTAGAAAGACAAATTCTCCATTATTATAGAATAAACCATCTGAAAGTTTAAAATCTCCTTCTAAATACATTCTATCATTATGAAACGAGTCTGCCGCTACTCTAACATATCTTTTTCCATTATATTCATATACTTTAAGTTTTTCTTTTGTAGATGATATATAATTTCCAGCACTATCATATTTTTTTTTATAAATTGTATAATAATTTTGAGTTTCTTTTAATATTTTCAATATATTAATTTCTTTAGGTGCTGCTGTCTGTGGATAATATCCATATTCAAATTCTACTTTTCCTTTTCCTTTGTCTATTATTACTTGTCCATTTGTATATACATCATCTAATGAGTCATAATCCATTACAATTCTTACTGCTACTTCAACATCATTTTTTCTCTTTTCATATGTTTGTAAATCATCACTTAGAATGGTTACTATCTTTTCTTTATAAGATTCTTCCCACTCAGTCCAATAAAAGCCATCTTGAATAGCAAGATTTTCTTCATAGAGATTTGAATAATAGTAATATGCTTCAGCTCCTGTTAAAATTGCTAAATCTGTTAAGGGATTATCTGTTTTAAGGAAATCTTTGTTATCTTGATATTCCTCTTCTCTTAGTAATCTAAATTCTTTCATTATTATCACCTAATGTTTCTTGTTTATTTTTTTGATTTAGTTAATTTTTTTGCTGCTTCTTCAAATATAGCATCAATATTTTCAGTATTTTTTTCTGTTTCTCCTTTTAAAACATCTACAGCACCCATTTCGATAAGTTTTTTATGGCATTTTTTACTTTTGTTTTCTTCTGCAATCATTAGTGGTGTTTCACCATATATATTCTTTTCATTAATATTTGCTCCCATTAGAAATAGAATTTCAAGTAATTCTAAAAAGTCGTTTTCTGCACAGTAATGAAGTGCTGTATTTCCTTCATTATCTTTCTTATTAAAATCTATTCCTGCTCTTAAAAGAAGTATTGCAGTGTTTAACTTTTTATAATATGCACAAACATGAAGACTTGTTGCTTTTTCTTTATCAGTTATATTTACATTAGCTCCTTGTAATATTAACTTTAAAACTTCTTCTTGATTGGAAAAGTAATCACTAACTAGCCTATAAATTTGTTTACCTAATTTATTTTGATTATCTTCACTTATTGTTTCAATTTTATTTCTAAATTCACTCATAGATTCTTTATCAAGTCCATGTGCTTTCAATATATTTTTGTTATCATTTATTTCATTCATGCATGTTATTGCTTCTTCAAATAAACTATCTATGTCATCGGTTGTAGAGCTAATTTGATTTTTTTCTTTAAGAGTTAAAATATCTTTTGATAAATATTTATCTAAAAACCATTTCAAATTTGAACTTTCAAATTCAACTGTTTTTTCTTCATTGTCTCTGTCTCTAAATTTTACTCCAGCTACTATTGCATATTTTGTAAATGCTACATCTTCTATCTCGTCTACTAACCATACTAATGGTTCAACTTTAACCCAGTACACTTCATCTTTTTTTGCTATTCTTCTGTCAGATAAGGTTTTACCATCACAGTTTGAATTACCTGTGAATCGAATAAATTTTTCTCCATTGTATTCGTATTCAATATAAGAACGTGCTTTAAAATTTTCTGAACGGTCTAAATAGTTTACTGAATCTGTTGTATAACTTTTTCCTGTAGTTTTTAATTTCCCATTATTATACATCTTTTCTAGAATTTTAGAGTTATCTTGATCTACTACCCACTGTGGATATTCTCCATAAATTACTTCTTTTATTCCTTTATTTTCTTGTGTTTGTCCATTTGAAATAGAAGAATATTTTACTGCGGGTCGAATACTTTCAAGTCGACTAGTAGATATTACTGTATCAAATTGACCGTTTCTAGTAACAGCATATATTTCACCATATTCATCTGGTGTTTTACTCCACCAGGAATAAGTTCTATTTTTTAGGCTATTTCCTTCCCTAGTGTGATAATCTGGTGATACAAAACCACCTAAAAGAATCGCAAAATCTGTTATACCACAGGTTGTATCATATTTTTTTAATACTTCAAGACTATTATCCCCTAATATTTGTTCTTTTGTTAAAAGTGTTAAATCTAACATATGATCACTCCTATTTTAGTATTTTTTTCTTTTCATCACTTATTATTTCATTCATTCTCTTTATTGCTTCTTCAAATATACTATCAAAATCTTCATCATTACTTATTATATTGGTCTTTTGATTAACTTGTTTAATGAGTATATCTTTTGATAAGTAGTTATCCATGAATCTCTTTATTGGTGTATTTTGATAATCTCCTGAATAACTATTTTTATCAATGAAATTTAGTCCAGATAATAGTGTTTTTTTAGATATTACTGTATCTTTTTCTTTATCTATTAGCCATACTATTGGTTCTACTTTTATCCAATATGCCTCATTAGCTTTTACTTTTGTTCCATCTGATAAAACAATATTACTGTCTTCATCTGCTACAAAGCGTATATATTTTTCTCCTTTATATCCATATTCAATATGTTCTCTTGGTTCAAATGCTTTTTGATCATTATGTCTTGCAGGAATATCACTATATGAATCTGTTGTATATTTTTTTCCTGTTATTTTTAAGTTTTCATCTTTTAATTCATATAATAGTTCTAATCTTTTTGATACATTACTAGATGCAATCATTTGTGGATATTCTCCAAATAAAACTTCATCATCATTTATCTCAATTGAATTATCTTTTATAGAAGAATATCTCATGGTTGGTCGTAATCCAATGCAACGCATATTTACTAATGATGATGGAGCTGATAATCCATCAAATGAAATTACTTTTGGATAATCATTTAGTCAATAACATCCAGTTCTATTTTCTAATCCTCCTCCATCAATTGCATAATCGTCAATTACTGATTCACCAAGAAGAATTGCAAAATCAGTTGCGGTAGATTTTCTACCATACTTTACTNNTTACTATGGAAGAAAGTTTTGGATTATTATGAAAAACTGCTAATCCAACTATTTGCTCTTTTGATGGAAGCTCTAAATTTATCATCTAACCCCTCCTATTTTAGTACCTTTACTTTTGTATTATTTCTTATTTCATTCATTTTTTAATATTTAAAACTATTATCCCACTAATTTTTGATTTTTTAATAAAAGTATTAAATCTAACATTTTTCCTACTTTTAAAATAATGATTTATTTTTAATTTTTACTTTATTATTTATTTTATCTACTTGTTCTATTGCTTCTTCAAATATTGAATCAATGCCATCTTCAGATTTTTTATATACTTTTGTAGGAATTATTTCTTTTGAAAAACATTTATCTAAAAATCTCTTCATATTTGTACTTAAAAAACTTCCACTATATTTTTTATATTCATCATATTGTATTCCAGAAAAAAGTACTTTTTTAGAAAATGCCATATCTGTTTCTTCATATACATACCAAACTATTGGCTCAACTTTTATCCAGTATGCTTTGTCTTCTTTTGCTTCTTCTCCATTAGATAGAATAAGTCCATTACTATTTGAAGTTGCTACAAAACGAATATATTTTTCTCTATTGTATTCATATTCAATTATTTTTTTTTCTGAAAAACCTTTGTCTTTATCTTGCCACTTTGTTCTATCACATGTATATTTCTTTTTTGTTCTTGTTAGAATCTTATCTTCATATAGTTTTTCTAATTGTTTTGATACCGTACTATCAGCAAGCATTCCAGGATACTCTCCATACTCTACTTCTAGTACCCCATATTTATTTATTTTTTGTTTTGTTACATATTCCTCAATTTCAGAGTAATCAACCATTGGTCTTCCACCATAAAACCTTATTTCTGGTTCTATCTGATTAGTCCATCCTCCATCATACATAAAATAAGCACCTGTTCCCATGCTAAAAGAAAAACCGGTTCTTGTCCAATATGTTGCAGTTCTATTTTCTAAGGTATTAGGCTCGTTATCAAGATGCTCATCTCTTACATAACAACCTAAAAGGATTGCATAGTCTGTTACAGCTGCTTTTGGGCCAACCTTTCTAATTACTTCTAATCTATCTTCTCCTTCAAGTTCTTCTCTACTTGGTAATGTAAAATCTAACATGTAATCACTCCTCTATTTTAATATCTTAGTTTTTGGAGCACCATTTATTTCATTCATTCTATTTATTGCTTCTGTAAATATGTCATCAATATTATCAGTACTATTTGTTTTTATATTCACTCCTGTATTAAGTGTATTAGCATTAACTATTATCTCTTTTGATAGATAATCATCCATAAATCTTTTGATATCGGTATTTTCAAAATATCCATAGTAGTTTGTATTATTAAATTGCAATCCTGACGCTAATATATACTTTGAAAAGGCTATATTTGCTCTTTCATCAACTAACCAAATTATTGGTTCAACACGGACCCAATATACATTTCTTGATTTAATTATTCTACCATCAGACAAGACTTTTCCATTACAGTTTAAATCGCCAACAAAACGAATAAATTTTTCTCCATTATATTCATATTCAATATGACTTCTTGGTTTAAAACTTTTATCATAATCTTGGAAGTCAACTGAATCAGTCGTATAACTTTTTCCAGTTGTTTTTATATTTTCACTATTATATGCTCTTTCTACTTCACGAGAATAGCTTTCATCAATTACCCACTGTGGATATTCACCATAAAGAATTTCCTTAATTCCAGAGCTACCTCTCACTATGTTTGTAGAGATAGAAGAATAAGGTAGAGCTGGACGAACTGCCCGATGTAATAAATCATCTATATATATTTTTAAATGGTAAAGTTCCATATTATTTTAATATCCCTTGAATTTGTTGTTTCATCATAGCTTCCTATGAGAATTTTATCAATAAAATCTTCAACAATTTCAATAGATAATTCTTCTATATGTCTGTACTTTTTAAAGATATTCTTTTTAGTTTTTACCGTTTCTTTTTTTGCTAGTGTAGATGATATTTCTTTCTTCACTATTTTTTGTCGTTCTTCTAACTTTTCGTTATCATCTTTATACTTATTCATTAATATTAAAAACTCTTTTTCTGGAAGTATCCCATTTGTACGATCTTCATATAGCTTTTGAAAATATGTACTTTTACCTTGTAATTCCTTATTAATACTTTGTAATTCTTTTTCTAATGAATTTAATTTATCTTTGTATAAATCTTGTTCTATTACTTCGTTTTGCATTTCTTTAAGATCATCTTCTTCATAAAATTTCTTTAACATTTCATTCATTTTTTCTAGTATGAATTGATGTAGTTGATCTTCTCTAATAGAAGCTTTATTATCACAATTAGACCAGTTTGTCTTTTTATCTTTACAACATAAATATCCAGTACCGTCAGATCTACGATTACCTGTTTTGGTAAATATTTGATTGCAATTAGAACAATACACTTTATTACATAGTGGGTGTACTGTACCACCTTTGCAACTTCTAGCGGTATTTTCTAATCTTTCTTGAACTGTGTACCATATATCTTTAGCAATGATTGGCTCGTGTGTATTATCCTTTCTAATTCTTGTTTCATCATCATTCCATACCACCGTGTGATTTTTGTAGCTAACTGTTGTTGATTTGAATTGTACCATATTACCTATATAAACTTCATCAGTAAGTAATGTTCTAATAGTAGAACTAGACCACTTAAACTTTTTTCTTATATTATGAATAAAGTCTGATTTTTTTATTTCATCTGTTGCTTTACCACAGATATTTATATAATAATCTTCGTGTTCTCTGTTTTCTTTTAGAGTAATTTCAAACTGATAATTAATAGTGTGAGTACGATCAAGTTCTTTGGTATATGAAATAATCACTTTAGCTGTCTTTGGTATAACATCATTTTCATTTAATAAAATACAATCATCTATATTAAAGTTATTAATATCAATATTATCATTTTCACTATAATATATTTTTGTTCTATTATTAGTGTATTTCTTTAATACAATATCACATTTATTATTAAAGCTTTTCATATCAGTAGTTATGTAATTAAAACTTACTAAATCTTTTAAGATATATTCTTCCTTATTAGTAAAACTTACATCTAACATATAAGTACCAGTTTTCTCAATATATCCATAATTTACATAATCCTTAATTACTGGTATTTTCAATTTACTACCATTAAGTAATTTGTATTCATAAGGACTTAATATTTTATCTTCATTTAATCTTCTTGCGATTTTATCAAGTCCAGTTCCTGACAAATACTCATCATAAATTCTTTTAATAACTTCAGCGGATATAGGATCAATTATTAAATGATTTTTATTTTCTGGATCTTTCATATAACCATAAGTTGCAAAACTTGAAGTAAGTTGACCGTCTTTTCTTTTTGACTTTAATGTTTCACGAATATTTAAAGATGTATCTTCTAAATACCATTGATCCGTTAATCCTAGAATTTGACTTGTCTTTTTAGTTTCTTTTCTAGCATTATCAATTCTATCAACTACTGTTATAAATCTTACATTCCATTCGTGAAATAAGTTATGAACGTACTTTTCTACAAGTTCCATATCACGAGCAAATCTAGCTTGCGTTTTGCATAAAACAATATCAACATTACCGTTTTTACATTCTTCAATCATTCTGTTAAAATCAGGCCTTGTAGCGTCAGATCCAGACCAATCATCATCATTATAAACACCAACAACTTCCCAGCCTTGTTCTTCAGCATAATCCCTTAACATTATTTCTTGATTCTTAATACTTTGTGATAATTCTTCTTTTGATAGTTTGTTTTTATCTTCATCAGATAATCTTAAATATAACACCACCCTTATAATAGTTTTAATAGTTTGTAATATACTCATAAAAATAACACTTCCTTTTTGATTATTTTTAATCGTAATTCCAAGCTAACTAAATTATAACGCGCTTTATTCATTTATACAGCCCCCTAAAGAGCGATTTTCCAATCTTCTTATATAATTAAAATATTTTTTATTAAATATATTTTTTAAATCTTCTTTAGTGGGGTTTTCTATATTAGTGATAAATTCTTCACTATAATTGAATCTTATATAATTAATTTTTTTTCCTTTTTTATTCTTTTGTTCTTTCAAATTAAACCCCCTTAATATAAATAAAAAAAACTATAATTAATAGTTCCTAATTTAACTTATGAGATAAAATTAAATTTGATAACTAAATCATAGTTTTAATATTGTTTATACATTATTATCATAATGATAATTTAATTTATTAAATAAGTCATTATATTTTAAAAATAAATCAAAATAATCTTTCTTATGAAATTTTTGATTATTTTTATATCTTTTATCAACTTTATTTTTCAATGTTTCTATATTGTTATTACAATTATCATACATTAAAATTATTTGTACCAGATAGTTTTCGTCATCATCAATAACAACTTCAAGTTTATTAATTAAATCAGATGTACCATTTTTACTTTGAAGTTTTTTAACTATGTCGTTAATTGCTTTTTCTTTATCACTTTTTAAAAAGCAAAACATAGTTCCATTGATATAATATTCATTTAGTATTTCAATAACAGCATTTGTCTTTTCATCACTTCTTATTTTTTCTTTTTCAATAAATGTTTTAACATTAAACATATTTGAATAATCATTTATAAAATCATAATACATAGTAGCTAGTTCCATATTTTCATCACTCACTTTCTTATTTTTTAAATACAAATGGATTGTCTTGCAAAACTATAACATCATATTTTAACTCTAATAACTTTATTGCTTTTTCATAAATAGTTTTTACTTGAATAGGTTTTAATTCTCTAATTCCCGGTAGTTCTTTCAAAACATCAGCTTTACTAATATTATCATATACATATTCATATCTTAATAGTATTAATTCGCATAAAGTATCAGCATAAATTGCATTTATTCTTAATTCTTTAGCTTTGTTATAGTATTTATCCCAAGGATCTTTTTTCATATCACCACCGCCTTACAAAAAAATTATAACGCGCTATAAATATGTTTGTCAGCGCCTAAAGTGATAAATTATAATCTTCATATAACCCAAGAGGTATGTACTCAAAGTTTTTCTTCTCAATACTAAAAAACTTATTAAAGTTATTAATAAATTTTCTTCCTTTTGATGATATTAATTTAAAAGATTTTTCAACATCATTAAAATCTGTTTTCTTATACCAATCATATAAATCAAATCTATCATCAAAGTCTGTATCAATTCCTATCCCTTTACAAATAGAATATTTTAAAAGTTCTTTCTCAAAATCATTATTTGAATTATCAGATGTATAAATATCTAGCATAGATAAAACTTTAATTCTATCATTGATACCTTTTTTTAAATTAATAATTTTATTATCTTTATCATAATCAAATTTATTTTCTAAATTATTACAATAGTTAATTTTATATCCGTCAGCATATAATGCTTTTACAAAAGAATTATATATATCTTGATAATCAAAAAGAAGTAATGCAGGCAATTCTAGTTGTCTATAATCTTTTTGTTCCATAGTAGTATCTTTACAATCATATAGTTCTATAATATTCATTCCTTTTAGTTCTTTATGATCTAATGTAATACTTTTATCATTAGGATTATTAAGTTTTTCTTTTTCTTCATCAGTTAGTGAAGTATAAGGTAATATTTCTTCTTTATCATTATTTTTAACTTTTACAAATACATCATTATCTGGTGATAGTATATTAATCTTTTTAGCATTATTCAAAATAGTAAATCCATTTTTCTTAAATTTATTTTCAGTACCAAGATCCAAGAAAAAAGGATATTGATAATCAATTAGTAAAGTATTAAAAAAAGAATAATCACTATATAGCACAATGGTATCAATTAATCTTTTAAAATCATTATGACTATGGTAATTATTCAAAATACTTTTTTCTATATTTAAAGTTGTATCTTTAATTTTTTCAAAGTCTTTTTTTGATGTATATTCTTTAATCAAATTAAGACTATTAATAATATCTATAATTTCAACCCCCTTTAAAGTATAAAAAAAAGACTAACTTTCGCTAGTCAATTTCTCATACTTATTTTTTAAATTATTTATATTTTTATCAACATCAATTATCATATTATCAAATATATAATCAATCGTATTATTTGATATATCATTTTTCAATTTATTAAAATATGTTAAAGCAGAATTTTCATCATCAGTTTTATATCCATATATATTATGAATACAATCTGTTTCATCTAAATTCTTTAAAGATAAATAAGTAATATATTTGTCATTATTCTTATAACTATAAATATAAAAGAAATAATTATCTTTAGTGGTTTTATAATCTTTTAAAATTGTATTATTATCAGTATCAGTATTATCATCTAATACAAATTCAAAATCGCCATTTATAACTTTTTTTTCAAATTCTTTCATTTCTTCAACTGATTCAAATTTTGGACCGTCATCTTTGTTCCATTCGATTAAATTAATCTTATCATTCAAATCATTTAAAATATTTATTTTGCTTTTTAAGAGCTTAAAACTTTCAGACTTCATAAAAACATTTCCCCTAAATCAGCTAATGATTTCATTATTGCTATTATCTTACATTAAATATAAGTTAAAGTCAATCAAACAGCTATAATTTGATATATTTTCTAAAAAAAACAAAGCCCTGTACTAGCGGCTTTAGTGAGCTACTTTCACTACAAACACTACTAGAAGTAAGGTGTAGCGTATGCAAGTCAAAGTAAAATGGTTTAATAGTCAGTATCTTACTGACAATATAAATATAACACATTTCAATTAGTCTTGCAAGACTAATTGAACGATTTGTCGTATTTTGTCATATTTTGTAAAATTATTCTTCTTTTTTTATCATTCTATTTATATAACATTTGACTTTATAGAATATAACATCTAAATCAGATATATTAATTATTTTTTCGTTAGTTAAAGTATTTCTTATAACATCAATTATCTCATTCATTTCACATTCAAAGTAGTTGTCTGTTTTTTCTAAATTCTTTCTAACTTTATTTAAAAATATTTCATATTCCATTAATTAACACCCCCTTAAAATAAATTTTTCAATATGTAATAAATAACATTTGTTGCTATACTATTACCGGCCTGTTTAAATAATTGTCTATTAGACATACCAGTACTTTTAGCTTTATAAAAATCATCATCTGAAAATCCCATAAATCGCCAACTTTCAAGTGGACTAATTTTCTTAACAAAAAAACAATTATCTTTGTAGATAATCATTTTGCTTGTATCTTCAGTAGAGTTAGCGGTTAAAGTAGGACAATACCCATTCATAGACCATAACCTTGCAGTCTGATTATATTTTGATGAAGTATCACGTCCACAATGATTTTTACCATCAACGAATCTATATAAATTTATAACATATCTTTTTCTTTTGTCTTTTAAATTCTTACATATCAATTTGCTATTTTTAGAATAGTTTTTATTTTTAACAAATTTCTCTAAATCAAATTTTACTTTTTCTGATAATACCAAATTAGGATCAATATCTTTTTCTAATAAATCTTTAAGTCTTAATTTAAGTTTTATTCTTTCTGGAAAGTGATAAATATATTTACCCTTAATTGCAACTAAAAAGTATCTTTCTCTATTTTGAGGTGTACCATAATCAAGTGCGGTTAAAACGTGATCGTATAATGAATAACCTAGATTTTCTAAATCTTGTTTAAAAAGACTTAAAGTTTTTCTCATTTTAGAATTAGTAATAGCAGCTACATTTTCAAAGATAACAACCTTTGGTGGATTATCCATTTCTCTTATAAATTGTATCATCTTCCAACCTAGAGATGATCTAGTATTACTATTAAAATCAAATCCGCGTCTTATACCAGCCATAGATATATCTTGACAAGGAAAGCCACCAATCCAAATGTCGCAGTAAGGAAGATCTTTACCATTTATTTTTGTAATATCCCCAAGATTATCTTTTTCAGTTTTATTATGAATAGCACAATAACTTTTTACCGCCCATTTATCTATTTCACAAAAAAATACTGATTCATAATTATTAATACCACCATTATCTTTTAATCTCTTAAAAGCCATTTCGGGACTACCAATACCAGAAAAGAAAGTACCAACTTTAACATTATCTTTATTTAATTTTATAACCGGATAATTAAAATTAAAAAGATTTATACTAGGATTGTTTATCCCCATTATCCTTTTTCTTTTTAGTAGGGTTAGCCCTTTTAGTAGGTGTAGTCTTTTTAGTTTCTTCCGGTTTAAATAATTCTTTTTCTATTCTAAAAGTGTCTAAATCAAAAACTTCTAATTTTTGAAATTCTGGATTATCAATTTTTATTTCATCAACAATTTTATATTTTATAGGATAATCACTTATTTGTTTTAATTTAGTTTTGATAGGATCCATACGAGCTCTTAAAAATAATGCGTCGCCAACTTTAAAATTAATTAATTCATCAGTAGTAAGCAAATCTCTACCAGTTAAAGAAGTATCACTTGATAAATTAAAATCAGCTTTACCATATCTATTAGAAGATGATGTCCTAGTAGTTTTTATTGTATATTTTCCTAGTCGGTTTGATATTTCTCTAGCAGTATTATAATCATTTGTAAGAAGATAACATAAATTCATATTTGCTTTAATAGTAGTAGCTTGATCCCTATAATGTTCTTGTATCATTCCAAAATCTTGAACGACACCATATATTCTAATTTTTCTTGATCTTGCAACTGTTAGTTTTTTTGATAATTCGTTGATATGTATAGTATTACAAAGTTCTTCCAAGATTAAATTAACTCTAACATCTAATTCACCATTAGGACTTTTTTGAGCTTCTTCTACTAAAGTCTGATAAACTTGATTTACAAATAAGCCACCTATAAAATGACGAGATAACTTTTCATCAGGTACTACCAAAAATATTGCAGTTTTTTTCTTGCCAATATCACGCATATTAAAAGAAGTTTTACTTGTTATATAACTTATACCAGTATCGCCAAATACTTTTAATTTTGAAGCCAATATAGAGAAGATAGTAGCTCTTGTTTCCCCGCGAGCAAAATTACCAGCAGAATACAAATTTTTAGCAGTATTACCGAAAGGCCTATCATCAAAGTATTTGTCTAATGAGTTTTGATCCCCATACTTTTTAGCACCGTGTTCTACTAACAAATTATAAATAGAATGAAAATGTATTTGATTTTCATTTTTACAATCTTCAATTAAAGCAAGACATAAAGCACTTAATACAGAAGAAGATGATTCTTGCCAATACTTATCACGACTATTAACTTCTTCACATATTGCATTTGATAAGTCATTAACTGTTTCAACTTCTTTTTCAAAATTGTTTTCTTTATAATATTGATATGCTAAAGTAAGAGGATTCCAAAAATCACTATTTTTAGTATCTCTTAAATTAATAACCTTAACATCATAATCTTTTTTCTTTAAATAATCATAAGTATATTTATATAATTCGCCCTTAACATCATTAATAATCATTGACTCATTACTATCAGCTAGATTAAAAATTAGTGGTAATATGACACTAACAGTTTTACCAGATCCAGTACTACCAACAATTAAATTATGATTAGAACTTGTATCAATATAGTATTTATTATTTTCTATTGCAACAACCATACCACCTGATTTATTTTCTTTTCCAAATTTCCAAGTAGTAAAGTTATCTTTAATTTCTTTTATACTAGCAAATTTACTACTACCAAATTCATTAGAGCTTACACGTTCTGGAATACCATTAGTAGAGTGAGAGTTCTTAACTTTAAAATTATATTTATAATAAGTTATAAGCAAAATGAAAAGGATCTCTAAAAGTAAGATCCCCATAATCATTTTTTTATCATTTAATATTATCTTAATTAATTCTATTAAATTAAAATTAAAACTTAATTTAAAATTATTTTGAACTATGTTTATAAAATTCGGTAGAAAAAAGATAATTAACAATAGAGAAATAATAACTACTAAACAATAGTTAAATTTCTTTATTTTAACAACCCCCTTTAAATCTCTTTTCCTTGTAATTCTTTTTCTAAAATCTCTTGTAAATATCTTTCTTCATTTTTACTTTCAGATTCTAAAAAATAATTAGCTTTTTTAATAAACTGTTTAAATCTAATATTTTTATAAAAAGATTTATTTTTATAATTAGTATATTTTTCTTTTGTATAACCAAAGTGAGATAGTGATTTATAAAAATCAGTAGCATTTATATCTTCACTTGTCATTCTAACAGCAGTAAATATATTATCAACATTAACATCTAAATTTGATCTTCTAATCCAATCACTTAATAACTTTTTAATATCACTATCAGATAATTCAGCAAGACGACCAAGTTTATATAATTCTTTAGCATACTTTAAAATAGTAGAGTTCTTTTTTACAGGACGACTTTTAAAATTCATATTCATTATATTAACTTTTAAAAATTCTTTTTGTCTTTTAATAAAGTCAGTAGAGTTATAAACTTTAAAGTTATGTAAAATATCATTTCCTATTTTAGAATATAAACGTTTCATTTTATTTTCTATATATTTATTATTTGCATTATTACCATATAACTTTTTTTGTTCTCTTTGTATTTCTTCTAAACTATGATAGTATTTTTCAAATTCATACTTGATAGTGTCGTGATATAAAATTCTTTCTATAACTTTATCAATATCTTTTCTACAATAATCTAAATTCTTTGAGTTATATTGAAGTCGGCCCCTTTTTGGTAGCTTATCATATAGATTCAATAAGTCTTTATTTAATGCTTTTCTATATCTACTACTAAAAAATAATTCTTTATCAACTTTTGTAAAATTGTTTTTTCTTATCTTATATTCCAAACCTAAAAATAAATAATCTTGTTCCTGATAAAAAGATTTATTATCTACTAAATAAGAAGCAATATTACTTTTTAAATATTTTATTGATGACTTTTCTAATGTATCTTTTTTTCTTCTAATTTCTTTTTCAAAAATAGTAATATGAAGATGTGGATTATCAGTATCATTATGTTTACTTGCATACCACCGTGTATTAGTTAAGTCAAAATCATTATCTAATAAAAATCTAGGCATAATAGCTTTAGTCATCATATAATAATCTTGTTTAGTTTTAAGTCCAGATTCTAAAGCAAAATCTGGTGGGAACGAAATAACTAAATTCCACATTCTACCTGATTCATCTTTTGGCAAATCTTTTAATATATCTTCTTTTTTTATATCTCCGTTTTTATCCCAAATGTAATTAATATCATTATCAATAGTATCATCATATATTCCAAATTCTTTATCAAACAATTCATCACTAGAAGAAAAGTCTTTTAAACTTTTTCCGTCAGCACCGTCCTTTGAAACATACTTACACCAACCACCAACTAACTTTTGAAAATTAACATCTTTCTTATAACGAACGATAGCTACTATATTACTACTCATCAGTTAGTTCCTTTTTATTTCTTAATTCACGAATATTTTTTAATACTTGTTCTCTTGCAACTTCTGTTATAGGGTGATTTACTAAATGGGTATTTAATTCAGATCTTGTCTGTGGTATATCAAAATATTTATAAGTCATATCATTTTGTAATATTATAGTTTCTATTCCTATATTATTTTTATTTAGCATAGTAAGTATTTTATAGAATTGTTTTTCATTAGCGTTTTGTACTGTTTCTGTAATTAGTTCGACCAACTTTTTTTGTGTATCTAATAACATTGATTGTTCCAAATAATCTAATAAAACTAATTTACAATACTCACTTAATTTCATATTATTTTTATCAGCTTGATCTTGTAATAATTTTTTCTTATGTGGATCTAGTCTGAAAGCAACAATATTTGAATTTTTATTTTCATTCATTATTTACTATTCAATATACAATCCAAGTTTTCAAGTATATAATTTTTAATTATAATTTCTAAAGCAGTTTGAATTGATAATCCTTTTTTCTCAATAATCTTTCTAAATGCTTCTTCCATTTTTTGATCCACTTGTACTTTTAAATAATTATTTTTTTTATCATTCATTTATATAACCCCCTTTTATAAAATAATAAAATTTTAATATAACAACTTAAATATCTTTATTTATTTTTTCCATTTCTTTATCACATAAACTTGCAACCTTACAAGCACAGAAAACAAATACAATTAAAAATATTAGAATATTAATTCCTAAAATAATCAAAAATAATTTCATAAATCCTTTCTATCTTCGGCCAAGAGTTCGGCCAAAAAAATGTACTAACTTTTAAGTTCTATTTAAAGCAGGATAAATCCTGTTTACAAACAATTCGCCAGTGGCGAATTTTCCCTTATTTCATAAGGGTTTCTAAAAAACACAAGTGTTTACATTTTATCTTTTTGTTATACAATCGTTAACTTCTTACCCTTAGAAAAATAAGGGGTGTATAACAATCGTACACACTTTTTGAATATATATATTTTAGAAAATCACCACTTTTTGAATTGCTTTTTTGCCAAAAGTTCGGCCATTAATTATTAAGATTAGGTAATGGATTAAACTCTGGTGTAGTGGGTAGATTACCAAATGGCTTATTAAAACTTTTAGAATTATAATCATATAAGATATAATCTTTAGCAGTTATTTTATTTTTTATAATAGTAGTGGGATCGGTATATTCAAACTGATTTGTTTTAGCATTATATACTTGTAAAACTAAATGCAAGTGAACCCCTGTTGCTCTACCAGTCATTCCCATAATACCAACTTGTTGACCTTGCTTAACTTCGTCGCCAACATTGACAGTTCTTGAATTTTCTTCTAAATGCCAATATCCAGATCTATAAGTAGTTCCATTTATTTTATGTTCCATTAAAACATATTCAGCACCAGCACTATCAAGAGTACTAGCAACAACTTTACCGTCAGCTATTGCAACTATATTTTTTGTATTTACTGGGACAATATCTATACCATTATGTTTTGATTTTTCATTAGTAAATGGATCATCACGTAGTCCATAATCAGATGTGATAGTAAAGTTATTTGTATCAAATGGAAGTACAAAAGAAGTTTTATAAGTCATCTCTTGATTACCAAACAATGAAGTTAGTAAAGCTACAATTATTAAAACAATAAAAATGATAAATGCAACTGGAAGTAGTGCAATTATCATTTTACCTTTCATTATAGTTGATACAATATCTTTAATTATCTACCGCCACCTTTACCAAATAATTCTTTTTCTTCTGGTCTTAAATGAACGAAGATAGGTATTCGTTTGTCGTGAGTAATAACAAATAGTGCTTGACCTTTACCCGCAGTTTGTAAAAACCTTCTTTCATTTTCACTTAATCTTAATACTTTTTGAAGCGAAATAATTTCTTCACTTCCTTGAGCCATAATGATTTGATAATCAGAATTATCAACAATAACTTGACCGTATCTAACTACTTCTGGTGAAGTAAAGTCAATCATATTTTGAGTACACACAATTAAACTACCATTATATTTACGAATCCTTTTAGAAGTTCTTTTTAAAAATTCTAGTCCGTCTTTATTTTCAGGATCAATTAATAAATGAGCTTCATCTACAATTAAAATAACTTGTTCGTCTCTATTTTGACTAATAATGTGCCAACATAAAGATAAGATATTAAAGAATTGAGTTCTTAATATAGTGTCATCACTATCAAGTAAAGTATGAATATCAAATACTATAAAATCAGAGTTTAAATCTAAATTAGAATAATTATTCCATAATTTACTATCAACACCGGTAGCCATTCTTCTAACAATAGCTTCTATTTTTTCTAAAGACTTAACTGTGTCATCATTAATTCTTTTATCATTTTTTGCATTTTCTAATTCGTTTTTTATTTCATTATGAAAATCAGTAATGATAGGATAATCTTTTGAAGATAACTTACTAACATCAGTATCTAAATCTATGTTTTTCTTTTTATATGTTTTTAAAAGTAATTCTTCAATTTTAGTAAGTTCTAATTCTGTTAAGTCTTTAAAATAATATTTTATAAAAGTTCTAAATGTTTGTAAGTGTTTTATTACAGCAACATTATTATCTTCATCATTAGCAGAATTTTTAATTTCTAGTGGATTAATAACAAATCCCGATCCGCTACCGCAGTCTATCCAATTCCCATTAAGAGTATTACATAAGTCTTTATATTCGCGTTCTGGATCTACACACAAAATACGAGTTCGTTTTTTACCACCACCACGTGCAAAATTACCACGTAATAACTTTTTAATTAAAGTAGATTTACCACTACCACTTTTACCTATAATACACATATTTGAGTTTGTTCTTTTGTTAGTTCTTTTCCACAAATCAAACAGTGTAAGACCGCCGTTTATGTCGTCGCCAAGTATTATAGAATTACCGTCATCTTGTATAGATTCAAATACAAAAGGAAATGAAGCCGCTACTGTCGTTGTAGGCATAGGTAGTCCAAAATTTTCTTGAAGTGGCATATCAAGAGTTGGTAAACAAGTTTTTAAACCTTGTTCTTGCTCGAATATCAACTGTGATCCACGAAGATTTAAACTACTTAAAGCAGACTTTATTTCTTTTATTCTTTTTTGTAATTCTTCTAAACTTTCAGCATAAGTAAAAAACACTACTGACATCAGTAGCATTTTTTCATTTTCACGATCCATTTTATTTGTTAGTTTCTCATAATCTTCTAATTGATTTTTGAGTACTATTTGATCATTTCTATCTTTAGAATTAATAAACTTACTTCTGGTTTCTGTCATTCCTTTTTTAAGCGTTTTATTAACTTCTATATTATCCATAGGATTAACAGAAATCATCATACGAGTATTTTTAATGTACCTAAAAGCGAATTTGAAAAATTGAAAGAATATCATTTAATGTTTAATGTTGGCTATTCATCAGCAAAGGAAATTAAGAAGATGTATGAAGATACAACTATGATTTATCTTATGCCACCTACAAAAGAAGAATTGCTTCGTAGATTAGGAGATCGTGGGGAGGAAAGATATTTACTAGGTATTCAAGAAACTATGAATTATGCCTTAAAATATGATTATTTATTGTTATCATTAACTAATGATATGAAAACAACAACAGATGACTTTATGGATATTGTAAATCAAAAGGAAGAATCAAAACAAAAAAGATTAATATTAGCTAAAAACAAAGATTTTATAACTAGCTTTTATAAAGGAAGGCACTAAAAATGATTTATGAATTGAATTTAGATGACAAAATAGAAGTTAGTAAAATTAAAAAGTTTTTAGCAGATAACTCTGATTCCGATTATATGCAAAGTATTGAATGGAATATTATTAGAAATGAAAAAACAAAATATTTTATATACTATGTTGAAAATGAAGAAATAATATGGAGTTGTAATTTGCTAGAGAAAGAGAAAAATAATGTTAAATATTTATATGCACCACGAGGACCTGTATTAAAAAATTCTAATTTTGATTTAATAAATTTATTCTTAAAAAATATAAAAGAATGGCTGGCAATAAAGAAATACACAACACTTGTAATTAATCCATATATAAATAAAATAGATTTAAAAAAGATTTCAAGCGAATACAATTATGTAATTACACAAAATACTGATTATAGTAATTTGCTTGATTCTTGTAAATTAGCAATTATGGATATAATATTTAATGAAGAAGAACTTATAAAAAAACTACCAAGTAAGTTTAGGCAAAATACAAGAAGATCATATCGCAAGGAATTAACAAGTAAAATTTCAAAAGAAGTAGATTTAGATAATTTTTACAAACTATATATTCAAACATCAGAAAGACATAAATTCAAACCACATACTATTGAATATTTCAAAAAACTTATATCAACTTATAATGATAACTTAATTTTTTTGGAAGTTTGGCATAACAATATTCCTCTAGCAATGAGTATCGATATTATTTATAATAATAAATTAATATATTTATACGGAGTTAGTTCAACTGAAAATAGAAATTTATTAGGAATGTATAATATGCAATGGGAAGCTATTAAGTATTGTATTAATAACAAAATACCGAAATATGATTTTGGCGGAGTATTCTGTGAAGAAAATGATATAGAGAATAAGGATTATGGGTTGTATAATTTTAAAAAAGGATATTGTTATAATGGATTTATTGATATTGTTCCAGATATAACTTTTACTTTTGGAGGTAATAAAAATGATTAATGTAGTATTTGAAGGATCAACTGGTGCAGGAAAAACAACAATCATAAAAAAAATAAAAAAGATATACGATAAAAAATATAAAGTCGGAATAACAAATGACATAGATAAAAGTTCCCCACTATATAAAGTTATTAAAGCAATGTTTGATGATAACGCATTAGTATCATTAAAAGAAAATTTTAACACATTAAGATATGAAACGTTGGTACAAGCAGCAGATTATTTGTTTTTAAGAGAAAAATTATATAGTGAAAATAATGATATAAATTTATTTGATAGAAATTATTGTTCTGTATATTCATATCAATCTGTATTATTAGAAAACAATATAAATAATTCACAAGAGTTTATGAATAATGTACTCTCTTGTATGAAGTCTGGTGAAAGAAAAATTGATTTACTGATATACTTTGATATAAATTTAAAAACATCTTTAAAACGTTCACAAGAAAGAGATAATAGAAAATTTACAAAGCAAGAAAAAGAAACATTTAAAAAGTTTAATGATAAATTAAAAGATTTTATTAGATATAATAATAGTGAATACAGTCTTTTAGTTATTGAAAATAATGATACAGAAGAAGAAATAATCAACAAAATAACGAAAAAAATTAACGAAATAATAGACGATAAAAAGAAAACAGAAGATGATAAATGGTATGAATTATACAAGATAGATATAGAAGAATTTGATAAACCTGATGATTATATTGAATATAAACTTAAATATAAGAAAAAATTTATTAATAAAGTGATTCAATATGCTGAGAACAAAAAAGTAATTGAAATGGGTTGTGGTACTGGATTAATGGCAGGATATTTACAAAAGTTAGGATTAGATGTTATTGCTCTTGATTTAAGTCAAGCAGTTTTAAATTATGCTTGCGAAATAGCAAAACAATCAAATATTATATCCCCTTGTAAATACGAACAAGGTGATATACTTAATTTAAAATATAAACCAAATACTTTTGATGTATCATACAGTAATGGTGTTTTAGAACATTTTACTGATGAAGAAATAATTGAAATTTTGAAGCAACAAATGAATATTTCTAAATATGTTATTTTTGGAATACCAAGCACATATTTTAATATGAATGAAAAAATGCTAGGTAATGAACGCGGACTAACATTAAAAGAATGGAAATCACTTATTAATAAAGCTGGTGGAAAATTGGTAGAACAAACAAGTTTTCACTACTACAAGTTTTATAGAAGAATATTTGAAGTAAAAAAATGGTTAAAACCTAAAGCATTTTGGTTATTTGTAATAGAAAAGAAGTAAAATTTAAAATGATAAAAACAAAAATTACCAATTATATGATATAATTAAAGAAGGAGATGATATATATTTATGAAAAAAATAACTTATGTGACTGGAAATTGGTCTAAAATAATGAGTGCTAAAAACATATTAGAGCCACTAGGAATTGAAGTTGACAATGTAAAAATGGAAACAACAGAAATTCAAGCTGATACTGTGGAAGAAGTTGCAATGCACTCTGCTAAAGAAGCAAGTGACAAATTAAAATGTGCGGTATTAAAAAACGATACAGGATTATACGTAGAAGCATTAGGTGGCTTCCCAGGACCATATACACATTATGTAGATGAAAGACTTGGCGAAGACGGACTATTAAAACTTCTTGAAGGAGTTGATAATAGAAATGCTTGTTTTATGGAAGCATTTGCATATTGTGAATACGGAAAAGATCCTATTGTATTTAAGTCTATTACCAAAGGAAAAATAGCAAAAGAAAAATCTGGTACGTATGGTTGGAGTTGGGATTTCATTTTCATACCAGACGGTTATGATAAAACAATGGGAAATTATCCAGATGAAGAAAGATGCCACGTTTGGAATACCGATGCTTATACAGAATTAGCTGATTACTTGAAAAACAAGGAAGATTAATAAAATGGAAGAAATAGGTTGTCATTTTAAATTTGAAAAAATAATTGGTAATATTTATCACGATACAAATTTACTACTAAGTTCTGGTAGAAATTGTCTAAAATATATTATTAATGAAAGAAATATAACAACATTATTTCTTCCATATTTCTTATGTGAATCATTAAGTGAAGTTGCTATATCTGAAAATGTAAAAATAGAATTTTACCATATTGATAATAATTTTATGCCATTAGATATAGATGAAAACAAACTAAATGACACAACCTATATTTACTTTGTAAATTATTATGGATTATTTAAAGATAATATTCAAAAAATTATTGATAAATATAAATATGTAATAGTTGATAATACTCACGACTTTTTTAATAAAGACAATTACAGTGTAGATGTCATATACAATTATAGAAAATATTTTGGAGTTCCTGATGGAGCTTGTATAGTTAGTAATGATTTAATTCCTAATTCTAAATACTCTAAAGGTAAAAGTTTAGATAAAGTGATTGAGATGTTATCAAGAGATGAAACAGGACAATACTTCCATTATCCAACTTTTTTAGAAGCAGATAAACATTTTAGAAATGAAGATTTATGCTATATGTCTAATTTCACTGAAAACTATTTACGTGCAATAGATTATGAAACAATACTAAAAAATAGATTAAGAAATTATGAGATGCTTTATGAATCACTAAAAAAATATAATCAATTAGATTTATCTTCGAAACAGTTAACATATATGTATCCACTATTTGTATCTGATGGTGAATCTTTAAGAGCTTACTTAAAATCTAATAATATCTACTCATTAAGGTTATGGGCTAATATAAATTGGAATGGTGCTAATACAGATGAAATAACAAAAGCAGATAATATGGTTTTATTACCAATAGATCAACGTTATTCAGATAATGAAATGGAATACATTGCAAGTGTAATTGATAAATATTATTCAAATAATCATAATAAAAGTAAAATTTTAGTCAGGGGGAAATAATGAAAGAAAAAAAGAAGAAAACATTTGACTTGGTTTCAAGTAATGAGGAAGTCAATAGTGTTTTAAACAATATGAAATCAAACTCTAAAGTATATTTGAAATTGATAACAGGATTACAATTACTAGGTAATTTTGAAGGAAAAACAGAGATTGATTTCTACGATAAAATAGATGATGATAAAGAGAAGAAAATAAGACTTTGGTGTACTGATTCTGATGATAATCTATTTGTATTTTATGGATATTCTTCAGATAGAACTGATTTGCTAAAAATCACAAAAGAGACAAACGAAGAAACGTTAGAATATGATTTAACTTTAGCAAAAAAGTTTACTCTTAATTCTAATAATATAAATTTTACTAGATCTAATCAAATTTATGGCTTTAAATTTGGAAGATTAATAACTGATAGTAATAATTTTTATAGTTTGTTTTTAAGAGATGACATTGGTTATCAAATACAAGGAGATTTGAATACAAACATAGTAAAAGAATTATTAAATGAATTAAATAAATTAGAAAACTTGCCAAAGCTCACTGATTACTTAAATATCTTTGAAAGAATTTTAAGTGTTAAAGATATACATTTCTCTATGTTATCAATATCAGCATTTAAAGATTTTGAAAACATTGGCTCTTTTCAAATAAATGATGAAAAGTCAAAGAACTTAACATTAAAAAAATAAAACAAGTCAACTGGCTTGTTTTTATTTGTATTAATAAGAGAATATGCTTGAAATTACAATTAATTCTATTAGATGATTTATTTTATCGAGGAACTCCACCAATTCGTGCATCAGCATTGCCCCAACTTATATCACCACTTCTGCTAACGGCGCGCACGTAATCTTCATATTTTGTTTTATACTTTGTTTTTGTCCACCACCATCCAGTTCTATCTTTTTTAGAACCATCATCTGTATGATAATCTGATGATACGGAACCTCCTAAAAGAATAGCAAAATCTGTTATGGCACATTTTGTTCCATATTTTTCAAATATTACAAGTCTATTATCTCCAAATATTTGTTCTTCTGATAACAATGTTAAATCTAACATGCAATCACCTCTACTTTAACACTTTAGTTTTTGGTGCACTATTTATTTCATTCATTCTATTTATTGCTTCTTCAAATAACAAACCTATTTGATTATCTATATTCTTTTCTTCTTCCTTTTTTGTTTGTGTTACATTTATTTTTTCTTTTAATGCTCCGTTCAAATAAAGAATTTCACAAAAATCACTATCACAATATTCTTCTGCTAGTTCTATTACACTTTTATTATTTTCATCTTTTTTATTTAAGTTAATTCCTAGTCCTATTAAGAGTATTAAAGAAGTAGTATTATTGTTTTCAATACTAGTTTTTAAACTTGAGCTCATAGTTTCATCATCTGATTCTATATTTACACCTCCTTTTATTAAAAGGACTGCTGTGTTATTATACTGATTCTTAATACAAAAATTTAATAAATCTATTCCTGATTTTCCTGAAACATCTGCTCCTTTTTTTATTAGTTTCTCGACTTTAGAAAATACTCTATAATCATAATCATGGCCATTTGAGCAATAGCCATCAAAATAATCTGGGTTACCTATTATCTCTGTTATTTTTTTTAAAAGCTGTGCACTATATTTTTTTGTATATGGTATTCTTATATTACTCCTAAACTTATCTATTTCTTCTTGATCTAATCCGAATTGAAGAATATGTGATTTAATCCTTCTTTTATTATTTGATATTTTTCTAATTGCTTCTTCCTCGTTGTTTGTAAGTTTTAATTCGATTAATCTATCAATAAGTTTTTCTTCTTTTTTTGACACTTTATAAACTTTTTTTACTGGGATACCTGGAAGTAACATTTAATATTCCTCCTTTACTTAGTTTCTATTTCTTTATTTTTTCCTTTTCATCTTCTTGAGTTTTTTCATTATTATGTTTGATGCTGTTAAAGCCTTTGATGGATTATCACATTTTAGTGTTTGTATTAATTCATCTATTTTGTTCTTATCATCTTTATAATTACCATCTATACAAAAGTTATATATGTTTTCACCTACTGCTGTACAATTTAAATCTGTATCATTGTAAATTAGTGAATTAATTGAATATTTATAATCATCTTCATTATCTTCAATACCTTTATTTTTCTTTTCATTGTTATATACTTTTAGACCTAAATCCATAAATGTTGAAATATACGCTAGGTATGTTGAAGGCACAACTGGATAATTTGACATAAATCTATATCTTAAATTATTTTTACTATCCTTATCAGCAACAATAATCAATTTTTGTCCATCAATATCTTTTAAGAGAATTCCATTTTCATAAATTACTATGTCCATTTGACTCGCATATTTGATTAATTGGTCTATAAAGTTTTGATGTAATAATTTGGGAAGTGTTATTTCGGCAACATCTGTCCATTCTCCATTTGATTCTTCTAGAATGTTATACCCTCTTTTTATATTTGCAGTTTCATCATTAAAATTTCTAATTAAATTGGGTATTTCTGTTGTTGAAACTAGCATTCCATTTTCAAGTAAAATTTGTCTTTTTGTTTGTTCAATTTCTAATTGTTTCTGTGCTTCTAAATTAGTAAATCTTTTTTTATATTCTTGAATCAAATCTTCCATTTCTTTAGTTTTTACTGCCAATTTATTACTTTCATCTGTAAATAATTCCATAGAAATTAAAGTATTTAATTCTATTTCACTTGAATCAGTGTTATCTATCTTCATTCGTTTTATTAAATTTTCTACTTTTCTTCCTTCTTCCGTTTGTGAAAGACCTGATTCAAATGTTTTAATATCATCTATAGATTTAAACATGTTTTTTACTATTGTATTATAAATTATGCTTTGTGGAGCATTTGCTATTCTAGTAAGTCTATCTGCATCTGATATTGCTCTTAACATTTCTGAACATGATGGAAGTCTATCAAATAAATCTTTTGATTCATAAGCAGTTTTATACATTAAACTGACTAAATTTAATAAACCATTATCAACAGGATTTTCTTTTCTTTTTTCTATTAATACTCTTTTTGCTATTGTATAAAACATTTCAGGAGTCATATAATCAAGTCTTAATATTCTAATACGACGAGATAGAGGTCCTGATAACTCTTCTCTCATATCATTTTTACAAAGAATAACTTGAAGATTTGATTTATATTCATCTTTTACAGCTAAATCACCATGTTGATTTGAATTAATTTTTCCTGATTGTAAAAATTGAAGCATGAATGCATCTGTTTCTTCTCTTGCTTTATCATACTCATCTATAAATAAAACTACTCTATTTCCTTTATTTACTTCATTAATTGCTTCTATTAACTTACCTGGTATATTGACATTATCAGCATCATTTCTAATTGCTGCACTAATATTAATATCTTCAAATAGTTCTGTTTTACCTGTAGTTGCATCACATTGATAAGATATCATTTTTACATTATTAAATAATTTATTAGCAAGTTTTGTATATACTTCTGCAAATTCTGTTTTACCAGCACCTGGTGGACCTTCTAAACATATTGCATAAATATCCTGTCCTACATCAACTTTGTCATTTTCAAACATATATAAAGCATTAAATGCATCATATATTATCTCATCTGTTGATAAATATCCTAAATTTTCAAGTTCTTTTTTTAACTCTTTTACTGTTATCATTTTTTCCTCCTTAATGCTTTTGGATTGTCACTATAACAAAGTGTTTCAAATCTTTTACTATTTACCTTTATAAGTCCATCTGCTATATCAAATATATTTTGTACTGGATAAATAAATCCGTTATAGTCTATTAAATCTTGTTCTGTGAAATTCGTTTTAAAACAAAACCAATATACTTCTGCTTCATGTGATAATCTACACACCTCATCTTTCGGATCAAAATCTGTAAACACTACACACTTTTCCGCTTTTTTTGATATTAAGTATTTATCTATTCTTTCATCTATACTTTTATAAATTGCGATTGAATCATTTTTTAATGAATCGCCAGCATTTTCTAGTAATTCTGCTAATTCTTCTACATTTATATTTTTCTTTAATTTGTCTATTTGAACGTTTACTACTTCATTAAAGCCAATTAATACTTTTACATCTTTCTTTAATAATTCTATTGCAATTACAGCTAATTGATTAGAGTATGAACTCATACTTCCTGACATATCAAAATAGAATGATAATGGTACATTTTCACTTTTTCCTTCAGCATATTGATATCCATACTTATCATCAAATACTTTTGTAATCTGATGTGTTTTTAAATGAACTATAACATCTCCAACTTCCCATTTATGAAATCCTTTACTTTTTTCTAATGAATTAGATCTAACATTTAAATCTGTATTTTTTTTACAAAACCTTTGGTTTAAAAACTTTGTAATTAAGGTCCTTATTATACTATCAGGGACATCTGTATATCCGTCAGCATCAATACTATATCCATCTCCACGATTTTTTTCATTAAAATCGGGTAAATTTTCTAATTCTTTTAAAAATTGATTTGTTTTATCACTAGTTTTATAATCTCTTTCTTCTAACTCTTTTTCTTTTTCTTCACTATTATGTAGTTTTTTCTTCGTAACTTTATATCTTATACTTTTTTCTAATTTTCTTTTCTTATCATCATATTCTTTAAGTTTGGCTCTTAATTTTCTTAATTTTTCTTTTTGATCTTTTGTTAACTCTCTTTTATCTTGTTGTTCGTTTTTACCATTTTGTATTTCTAAATCAGGTGAATTCAAATCTTCTTCTTTACTATCATCATTATTTTGATCATTTTCATTTGTATTTTTTTCTTTTCCATCATTTTGATCATTTGAATTATTTTCCGAATTATCAGATGTATCTTTTTGATTCTGTTTATTATCTTTTTTCTCATCCGAGTCTTTATCTTCAATTTTTCTCTCTGAAGATTTTTCTATATTACTCTTGTTTGAAGTATTATCTTTAACTTTAATTTCTTCATCACTTTTTTCTTCTTCACTTTGTTGTTCATTTACACTTGATTCTATCTTTTTCTTTGCTTTTGGACCAGTTTTGCCACCTTTTTGTTTTGAGCCTTTATCTCCACTTTCCCCACTTTGCTTTTTGGAGTCTCTCTCTTCATCCTTACTTGATTCTATTTCTTTTTTTGATTCAGATTCAGTTTTATCATCAGTTTGTTTAGGCTCTACGTCTCCACTTTCTTCACTTTGTTTTTTTGAACTTGATTCTTCTTTTGTACTTGGTTCTGTTTGTGATTTTGTTTGAGCTTCCTTCAGTTGCTTGTTTTGATTCTGTATCTTTACTTTCTTCACTTTGTTTTTTGGAACTTGATTCTTCTTGTGTACTTGCTTCTGTTTTTGATTCTGTTTGAGTTCCTTCTGTTGCTTGTTCAGATTCTGTATCTTTACTTTCTTCAATTTGTTTTTTTGAGTTTTTCTCTTGAGCTGTACTTGACCCATTTTTATTTTCTGATTCTGATTCTCCTTCGTCATCCTGTTCAGATTCTGTATCTCTACTTTCTTCACTATGTTCTTTTCTGCTTGAGTCTTTTTGTGAACTTGATTCATTATTTTTACTATCTTCTTCAGAATTTTTTTCTCTTTTGGTATGATCAGTTTCTTCATTATACTCTTTATCATCTCTTGGCTTATCATTATCTATAATTGTCTCATTTTTACTATTATTTGTTTGATTATTCTTATCGCTTTCATCGGTACTTTGTTTGGAGCTTTCTTCATTTTGATTTTTTTGTTTATTATTATTTGAACTATCTAATGATAATAATTTTTGTGTTTGTTCTTGAAGATCTTTTTCATCTTTATCATTAACAATAAACTTCCAAAATCTCATATTAGTTCTCCTTTTAAAGAATATTTCACATTACCCCATAACTAGTTTTTTATTCTACTATAAAAGTTCTTAAATTTCAATTAATTTATTGTATTTACATACAAAAAAAAGAAACCATTTTATGATTTCTTTTTCTTATTCTATTATTTTTTTAATAAGCTCCCGCTAAGACAAGGTTGTAGGCCTTTTTTGGTGAACCTAAAGATATTACATAATCATTTGTTCCTATTATGTGTTCTTGCTTTATAGATGTCTCTTTTATATTTCCATTAAAACCATGTTCTTTTACTAAAATATATTTTTCTTGAACTATTTGAGGTAGTTTCTTTTCATTTAATTCAATTCTTCTTTTTTTCTCATATAATTCTGATTGAGATAATAATTCTAAATCAGTTGATATATTTAAATCTTGTAGTTGTGGAATTAATTCTTTTAATTTTCTTTCTGATTTATCTTTATAAATATCTTTTCCAATTGCGGCCGATGCTATCATATCCATTCCTACATAAATACCTACTTGAATTGGTAACAAAAGAAATGCAGTTTCTACGTTCTTATTAATATATAAATTCATTGCAAGCCAAAATGGGATATACATTCCTAATCTTTCTTTATTGTTTCTTATTATTTTGAAAGTTCCCATCTTTTCTCTTGAATTAAGTATTGCATCAAATAAATCATAGTTTATAACTATTTTCATTTAGATAATCACCCCAGTCGTTTGAATATTATATCACAAAAGAAAAAAAGATAAAATATCTTTTCAATATATTGATTACAAAAAAATAATTTAATTCTATTGTCATCATAACAATTTCATCGAGGACTTAGGTATTTTTATTTCGGTTGTTTTTTACTTTATATTTATTAGAACTTTTTATCATTACTGCAAACTTTACTTTTTATATCACATATTCTATAATAAATATGAGTATATATAATAGTTAGGAGAATGATATGAAAGAATATAATGAAGAGTATATTGCTTGTTTTTCAGAAGATAAATATAAAAATATACTCCAAGATAATAATGTACTTAATTTATTAATACCTTTAATTAATAAATATACCAATAAGTATGATGGAAATTGCAAGATAGATGGAGAAGATATAATATTTAAAGAATCCTTAGACCACTATATTTTAAAACAACTTCAAGAAAATCCTTCTTTTATTAATACAGTAGAAATGCGTAATTATGCTGAATTTATTGCTAGAATATATAGAGAAAATAGTATAGAGGTTAATACCAATGTAGTACTAAAAAATGAAAAATATAGAAATTTAATTATTGACAAATATCTTAAAGATCGTAAACAATCATTAAATATGGATTATAATTTTCAAAAGAATAATGCAATCTTAAAAAATATCTTTGAAAAAATGGAAAGAAATTATACTATCACACAACAAGAAGTTGATTTTGCAGCTGAATTTATTGCAAAAAGTAGAAATAAAAATCTAGAAGAAAATAAAATATTTTTAAAATATGTATTTGGACAGATGAAAAATACCGATTTAAAGTTTTCTTGTAGAATTCAAGATGCAGTTTTATCTTACTTACCATTTTACTATAGCAATAATCTTGTTTCTAATACTAGATATACTTTATGTGATACTTATCAAGGAAGAGAATTAAATGGCCCTGGATTTAGTTGTGGACCAGTTGTTGTTTTTAATAAGAATTATTTTCAGAATGTTAATTTAAAATCAATTGAAGATTCAAATAAAGAAAGATTAGTATCGGGAAATGATATAACCTTTTTTATGATTGTTGCTTTTCATGAAATTACTCATAGCTTACAAATGATTAATGCCAAATCAACTGTACTAAACGATAGTGGACTTGGATATATTTTTCATAGTATATTAACTAAAGATCTTAATGACTATTCTTATAATCATAACTCTGATATAATTGAAATAGAGGCAAATAAACAAGGATGGGATGAGTGTAGAAATTTCTATTCTATTTTTTATAGTGGACCTGATAAAGAAACGCTTAATCGAAATTGCTATGTAAATTCGATTACAAGTAAGCTTAGAAGATTATTCTCCTCAAAGAAAGATTCCAAAGATAATTATTATTCATATGAGGAATATGATATGAATAACTTATCATCTATATTAATAAAAAACCCAAAATATATTGAAGAATATCCTATGTTAAGAGAAATTTTTAGTGAAAATGGACAATTTAAATTAGATTTTTTATTAAATAATGATTTATATACTAATGAGAACTGTATGATGGTTCTAGATAATTTTTTTCTTACAAATGGAGTAACTTCAATGTCAAAATATTTAGATAGAAACAAATTAAGTGATGATAAAATAAGTCACTTAATTACTAATATTAATTACTATATACTCCGTAGATTAGATGCTAGAGATGATCTTAATTATGTAATTAGACACAAAAGTTTTGGACAGTATCGTCATATTAAAGAACTTTCAGAAGAAAAAGCACAGGAAATAGGAAATTACCATTATAAAAAAGGATTAGAAGCATATAAAAAAGCTATTCCTTTACTAGAAAAAATTAAAAAGTTATATTCAAAAGAAAGTTACTATGTTGATGATACAATAAAAAGAATTAATAGAGCTATTAATAAAAATAATTCTAATAATAGCGAGTTACAAGCAATGATAGATGAATTAAATATTAATAATGATTTACTATCAAAACCAATAAAAAAAATGTAATAAGAGACTAGTTTAAAAGAAGTAATTAAATGAAATGCACCCATTAAAGTAGACACTAATAAAAAAGAGGGTGTAAGAAAAATGTGATAAAATACATTTCCGAAAGGAGGTGTATTTTTTTATGGCATTGAAAGGTCAAAAGTTTAAAACATTTACAAATGAAGAAAGAACCGAAATTGTAAATAAATATATGTCAGGTAAATATTCCTATGTAATTTTGGCAAAAGAATATAATATAAGTTGGAAAACTGTAGAAAGTATGGTTAGAAAATTTAAAAAAACAGGATTAACAATCAAAGATAAAAAAGACAGAAATAATCAAGCACATTTAACCAAAGAAGATTGGAAAGAAAGATATGAAATACTAAAAAAATACCAGGCCTTCCTCAAGGCACAACGAGAGAAAAAGTAACTTTTATTAATCTATATAGAGATAATTATAAGCTATATAACATGTGTGTTGTATTAGAAATAAGTCCTAAAACTTATTATAAATATCGAAATAAGGAAGATCNNAATATTTGATGATTCTAAAGGTACATATGGTTATCGTAGGATTGTTGATGGCCTAATCCAAAAGTATGGTGTAGTTATGAATGGAAAGAAGGTATTAAGAATAATGAAAAAGTACAATCTAATGGCTGAATATATTAGAAAAACTAAGGTTAGACATAAGAATGAAAGAATTGAAGATAAT
>DLOU01000013.1:0-282 GCA_002477275.1 Caryophanales bacterium UBA7476 | reverse complement strand
ATAATTGATTTATATGATAGACATGTGATTACATATAAAATATCTAAACATAATGATAATAAGCTTGTCATGGACACTTTAAATGAAGCTTTAATCAAAGAAAAAGATGTACATGGATTGATCATTCATAGTGATCAAGGATTCCAATATACATCTTATGAGTACAAAGCTATATGTGAATCAAATGGAATACAAATTTCTATGTCGAGAAAAGGAACTCCAATTGATGACTCTCCGATAGAAAGCTGGCATGCTCTTCTTAAGAAAGAAACTTTGTACAAT
>DLOU01000002.1 GCA_002477275.1 Caryophanales bacterium UBA7476 | reverse complement strand
TTACTTAAATCTTTTGTTCTTCTTTATATTATCTTATGATATGATATAATAAATCTAAAAGGAGAATTTATTATGAATGAATTATTTATGAGATATGATACTTGGATAAAAGAATTTATGGAATCGTGGAAAGAATTAGATTGGGAAAGAACTCTAAAAACATTAGATAAAAATGTTAGATATTATGAAAATCCAATTGATGCTCCATGTGCTTCATTTGAGGATGTTACAAATTTATGGAATGTAGTTGCAGATAATCAAAAGGATATTAATTATAAATATGAAATTGTAGTTTATGATGAAAAAACATGTATTATAAATTGGCAAATGACAAGGACTCTTACTAGTAATAATGTAAAACAAGAAATTGATGGTATTTTTCAAATATCACTAAATAAAGAGGGATTATGCACTTTTTTTAAGCAATGGAGATTCTCTAGATAAGAAAGTTGAAAAAAAATTAATTAGTTTAAAAATATATTCTTGATATTTTATAGGAGGAAAACATGAAATTATTAATTATTTGTAGTAAACAATTTTATTCAAAGATTGATAAAATTAAAATAGCTTTAGAAAAAAGAGGGATAGAAGTTTTTTTACCTAATTGTTATGATGATCCTAAAACTGAGGATAGAATGCGTAATTTAGGAAAAAAAGAGCATCAGGAGTTTAAATCAAAGATGTTTAGAAAAAGTGAAGAAACAATAAGTAATATGAATGCAGTATTAGTTTTAAATTATGATAAAGAAAAAAATGGAAAGGTTTATAAAAATTATATTGGAGGAGCTACATTTTTAGAAATGTATGATGCATTTAGATTTGGAAAAAAAATATTCTTAATGAATGATATACCTGAGGGAATGTTATTTGATGAAATAGAAGGATTTGGCCCTGTAGTCTTAAATGAAAATTTAGATTTATTAAAATAAATATTATATAAAATTAGTCTTTGGGTGATTTTATGAATAAAAAGTTAAGGATTAGAATAATGTATCTAATATTATTAATCGAATTAGTTTTGGTTGGTTATATATTTTTTAGAGATTTAAAAATAGTCAATAGTTTGTCTTTAACTAAACTATTTGAACTAGTTATGATTATAAGTTTGATTTTCTTATTAATTGTAATTATTAAGAATGTTCAAAAAAATTTTAAGAAAAATAGATATTCATATAAGTTAATAACTCTTATTGGCTTAATAATTGTTGCTTTTATTAATAAAAAAAGTAATGAAGTAATTGATTTTGTTGTTCCAAGAGATGGAAGAATGTATGTAATTGATGTAAAGAATATGTTTCCTGGTAACATTTCTGATAAAGTATTGAATTATACTGCAGATGATAGTAAATTAAAAAAATGGTTAAAGAATATTATAAAGATATTGAATTTGCTGAATAAGAGGAGAATAGTATGAATGAATATATGAAAGTTGCAAAAGAGTTGTCAGAAGAAAGTATAAAAAAGAATTATGGTGGACCTTTTGGTGCGTGTGTGGTAAAAGATGGGAAAATAATAGGTAGAGGATCTAATCATGTTTTAATTAATAATGATCCAACTGCTCATGCTGAAATAATGGCTATAAGAGAAGCTTGTAAAAATATTAATTCATATGACTTAAGTGGTTGTCAGTTATATACTACATGTTATCCATGTCCAATGTGTCTTTCAGCTGTTATTTGGGCTAATATAGATAAAGTTTATTATGGAAATACGAAAGAAGATGCAGCTTCAATTGGCTTTAGAGATGATTATATATATAATTACATAAAAAAATTAGCTCAAAATAATGTTGATGATAGTGTCTTATCTTTAGAATGTATTGATAGAGAAGAAACAATCAAATTATTTGAAGAATATTCAAATAAGAATGATAAAATTATATATTAGGAGGATAAAAATATGTATAAATCTTTAATTGGTGAAAAAGTTACAGTGATAATATCTTCTAGAGGGGATCATCTTTTAGAGTATATTGGCACTTTATCTTCAGAAAGCGATGATTCATTAGAACTTGCTAATGTAAATATTCAGTATTTGATGCTTAACTTTCAAAAAGGAATGTTTGGTGGCAATATGAATGTATATAAGACAAATGTAGATAAAGTTGTTATTAATAAAAGATATATTATTTCTTGCAATAAATAATATGAGTCCAATATTTGGACTTTTTCTTTATAAATTGTTTTGTGTTATAATCTTTTTATTGTATAGGAGGAAGTATGAAAAAGAAACTATTAGTATTACTTATTATCTTTCTTATTCCAATAAGGGCTCTTGCTCTTGAATATCCAAAACTTAATTCAAAAGTAGTAGAAGTATATGATGTTACTGATAATAAAGTTCTATATGAAGTAGATTCTAATAAAAAGTCATCTATAGCATCACTTACTAAGATTGCAACTACAATTACTGCTATAGAAAATATTAAAAATTTAGATGAAGAAGTTGTTATCTCTAGAGAAATTCTTAATACAGTTAGTTGGGATGCAAGTGTTGCTGGACTAAAGGCTGGTGATAAAGTTACTTATAGAGATCTTTTATATGCTTCTATACTTCCTAGTGGAGCAGACGCTACTAATTCAATAGCAATCCTTAGCAGTGGTTCGATAGATAATTATGTAAAAAAGATGAATGAATTAGTTACTAAAATAGGGCTAAAAAATACTCATTTTGTTAATGTTACAGGTTTTGATGATGATAATCATTATTCTACTGCAGATGATTGTAGAAAACTACTTGAGTATGCTCTAAAGAATAAATTATTTAGAGAAGTATATAGTGCTAATGAGTATACTTTATCTAATGGTCTTACAGTTAAATCTACAATTTATAAATATAATAAAAAAGGTGTTGATACTAGTAAAATAATTGGCAGTAAAACTGGGTATACAGGAAATGTGGGATATTGTTTTTCTTCTCTAAGCAATCTAAATGGTCATGAATTTATTACAATAGTATTAAATGCTGATAAATCTGGAGAAAATTTACTTGATACTATTTCACTACTTGATTTTGTTAATGATAATTACAAGTCTGAGATACTTATAACAAAAGGTGAAGTTATAAGTAAAATACCTGTTAAACTAAGTAAAATAAATTACTATAAAATAAAAACTGGTTCTGATGTTGAAAAATTTCTACCAAGTGATTATGATAAAACAAGTTTTAAAGCTAAATATATTGGGTTAAAAAAATTAAGTTATAGGAACAAAAAAGGGGATAAAATAGGAAAGATAAAGTATTATTTTGGTGATGAATTATTTTTTGAAGAAGATGTAATACTTGATATAGATATTAACTTTAGTATTATGAAATTTATTATTATGTATTGGTATTTAATAGTTATTTTAGTTTTAATAACACTGTTTTTTGTTATAAAATTATTATTTAGGAAAAAACATATAAAAAGAAAGAAGAAGAACTAAGAATTATCTTAGTTTTTTCTTTTATTCTATCTTGATAATTATTATTAAAAAAGGTATAATAAAATAAAATAGAGAATAGGGGCTAAATTATGATTGTTAGGTTAATTAAGAGAACTAAAATATATAATTTTCATTTACCTACAGTTGTTTCTGGTAATTATTGGATAACAGATTTAGATAATTCAGGTAATACCAGAAATTTAATTAACATAGAAGAAGATAATGGGTATTGGAGATTATATAGTAATTTTGAAGCAAAAATAATAGTTAACAATAGTGAACTTGATTCAATAATACTTAAAGATTATTCTTTATACTTTTTAAGAATAAGTTCTGAAAATGATTATATTTTGTTATATTGCTCACCTGATGCTGATCAAAATTATGAAAAATTAAAAGTACCCAATAATTCTCAAATAATAATTGGAAATAGCCCTCAATGTAATATTAGTTATAATTATCCACTTGTTTCTAAAGCACAGGCACAACTTACATATTCTAATTCGACATGGATGATTAAAGATTTAGATAGTAAATATGGTACATATGTTAATGATGAATTAGTTAGTGAAAAAAGATTATTTCATGGAGATATAGTTTTTATTATGGGACTTAGAATTATTGTTCTTGGTGATACTATAATAGTTAATAAAATAGGGGATTTAGTTAGAATTGGTAGTGGATTTACTCAAGCAGTTTTTTCTGTTCAACCTAGAATAAACGATGATAATGTTTTAGAAGAAAATGTTGAATTTTTTAAACAGGATGATTATTTTTTTAGATCTCCTAGATTTAAAGCAGGAATTGAACCAATAGAAATAAGTATTGATTCACCACCATCTAAGATTGAACCTGATAATACTCCAATAATGTATGTTATAGGACCTATGCTTTGTATGGGAATGACTTCTTTAATGACTGGTTACAATTCAGTATATGGTTTGGTGCAGGGTGAGTCAGATTTAAAAAAATCTCTTCCGACACTTATTACTTGTCTTGCTATGCTTTTAAGTATGGTACTTTGGCCATTATTAAGTAGAAATTATCAGAAAAGACAACAAAGGAAAAAAGAAAAACAAAGAGTTGAAAAATATACTCAGTATATTGAAGAGAAAAAAGAATTAATTAAAAGTGAAATGGAAAAAGAAAAACAGGCACTTTTAGAAAACAATATAACACTTGATGAATGTTCTAAAATAATTTTAAATAGAAAACGTAATTTATGGGAAAGAGAAATTGATCAAGAAGATTTCTTAAATTTAAGAATTGGTATGGGTAACGTTAGTTTTGCAGGAACTGTTAGTTATCCAGAAAAGAAATTTAGTGTTGAAGATGATGAATTACAAGAACTTGTATTCTCTCTTGGACAAGAATCAAAAGAACTTGAAAATGTACCTATTAATTTTTCATTTTTAAAACATAATATTACAGCTATTATTGGTGAAGGAACAAATAAAAATAGTTTTATAGATGGATTAATTTTACAAATGATGGCTTTTCATAGTTATGAAGATTTAAAAATAGTATTATTTACTAATGAAAAAAATGAAAATAGATGGGATTATTTAAAAGTATCTCCTCATGTATGGAATAATTCTAAAACAAGACGTTATTTTGCAACTAATAATGATGAAGCAAAAGAATTATCACTTCATCTTGAACAAGAATTTCAAAATAGAAGATATAAAGATGGTACTAGAGAATCTAATCCTAATAATTATCTAAGTAATAAGCCATATTATGTAATAATTAGTGATGATTTTAAAGCTGTTCGTGAGCTTGAAATTATTACAGATGTATGTGATCAAGAAATTAATGTTGGATATAGTTTAATAATTATAAATAATAGAATTACTAATTTACCTAATGAATGTCACAGTTTTATTAGTATAGGTGATAAATTATCTGGATTATTTGAGAATGAGTTGGTTTCAAATAAGCAAAAAGAATTTGTTGCTGATTATAATGCTAGTATTAATATGTATGAGTGTAGTAAGAAACTATTTAATATTCCTATAGAAGTATCTAAAGGAAATAGTAATCTTCCATCAATGATTAGTTTTCTTGAAATGTATGATGTAGGAAGAGTTGAACAATTAAATCTTATTAATAGATGGAAATCTAATGATCCTACTAAGTCTTTACAAGCACCTGTTGGTGTTGATAAAAATAGAGAAATCTTTAAATTAGATTTACATGAAAAATTTTATGGACCACATGGTTTAATTGCTGGTATGACTGGTTCAGGGAAATCGGAATTTATTATTACATATATACTTTCAATGGCAATTAATTATAGTCCACATGAAGTTAGTTTTATTTTAATTGATTATAAAGGTGGAGGACTTGCTGGAGCATTCCAAAATAAAGAAACTGGTATGAGACTTCCACATTTAGCAGGAAGTATTACAAACTTAGATACTGTAGAAATGAATAGAGCACTTGCTTCAATACAAAGTGAGTTAAGACGAAGACAAAAAGTATTTAATGAAGCAAGAGATTCATTAAATGAGAGTACAATAGATATATATAAATATCAGAGATTATATAGAGAAGGTAAAGTTAAAGAACCTATTTCTCATTTATTTATAATTTCAGATGAGTTTGCTGAACTTAAGAGTCAACAACCGGAATTTATGTCACAATTAATATCAACAGCAAGAATTGGACGTAGTTTGGGTGTTCACTTGATTCTTGCCACTCAGAAACCATCTGGTGTTGTTGATGATCAGATTTGGTCAAACTCTAAATTTAGAGTATGTTTAAAAGTACAAGATAAATCAGATAGTGTTGATATGATTAAATGTCCTGATGCAGCAGCAATTAAAGAAACTGGTAGATTTTATTTGCAAGTTGGTTATAATGAGTTATTTGCTTTAGGACAATCAGCTTGGACAGGAGCTAAGTATTATCCAACTGATAAACGTAAGAAAAAAGTTGATGAAAAAATTGATTTAGTTGATAACGTTGGAAATATAATTAAAAGTATTGATACAGTTAAAGCTGATGTTACAGTTAAACCTGAAGGTGAAGAAATTACAAATATAATTAATTATTTAATTTCTGTATGTAATGAAAATCATACTTATGCTAATAGATTATGGCTTGATAAAATTTCTGAATTTATTTATGTTAATAAACTAAAAGAAAAGTATGCATATACTTCACAAAGATTTGTTATTAATCCAATTATAGGTGAATATGATGATCCAAATAATCAAAGTCAAGATATATTAACTCTTCCTTTAAGTTCAGATGGAAATACAATTATTTATGGTTCAACTGGAAGCGGTAAAGAATTAATGCTTTCAACAATTATTTATTCAACAATTACAGAACATACTCCAGAAGAAGCAAACTTTTATATATTAGATTTTGGTGCTGAAACACTTAGATCATTTATTACTGCTCCTCATGTAGGAGATGTAATATTCTCTAGTGAGACAGAAAAAGTAAATAATTTATATAAATTATTATTATCTGAGTTAAATGAGAGAAAAAGATTATTTGTTGATTATAATGGTGATTATGATTTCTATTGTCAACATAGTGGAAGTACTTTACCATTAATTATTGTAGTTATAAACAATTATGATTCTTATCATGAATCATTTGAAGATAGAGATGAAGATTTCACTGTTCTTACACGTGAAGGAAATAAATATGGAATAGTATTTATTGTTACATCTAATAGTGTTAATTCAATTCGTTATAAGATGAAACAAAACTTTAAACAAAATGTTGTTCTTCAATTTAATGATCAANNTTGATTATTCATCTGTACTTGGTAATGTTGATAAGAAATATCCATCTAAGATTTATGGTAGAGGATTAATAGATAGAGATGGAATATTTGAATTCCAAACAGCTTATCCTTATAAAGCAGAAAAAATGACAGAATTTATTAAAGTATTATCACAAAAATTATTACAAGCTTTCCCTAATAATGCTGCTAAGAAAGTACCTATTTTACCAGAAATAGTTACTGAAAATGAAGTTTCTTCATTAATTGGTAATATGGAAACAATTCCATTTGGTATTTATAAAGAAAGCTTAAATATAGCTTCACTTAATTGTAGTAAGAATTATTCAACAATTATTAGTAGTAATGATATATCTGAGTATAAAGATTTAATTGTTCAAATGGCTAAGATATATAGAAAAGCTTCTAATCTTACAATAATAGATTGTTTAGAATTCTTTACCGAAGGTACTGTATTAGATTCAGTATTAATAAATAAAAACTATGAAGAAGAAATTAGTAAGTTGCTTGAAACATTATCAGAACAGTATGTTAAGTTTAAAGATGCTAATTATGATAAAGCAGCAATATCTGATATTCCTGTTACAACAATATATCTTTCAGGTTTATCAGGAATACTATCTAAACTAAGTACTGATAAAAGAAATGAATTTACTAGTGCAATTAATATGATAAAAGAAATGGGAAAATATCATATAGTATTGATTGATAATAGTGAGAAAATTAAACAACAATTATATGAAGGTTGGTTTAAAGAAGCTATTGATAATTCAAATGGTTTATGGATTGGTTCAGGAGTACTTGATCAATATGCAATTAAACTTGCAATAAATCCAAGAGAACTTCGTAGTGAGTTAAAATCATCATTTGCAGTTATTGTTAATAAGGGAAAACCATATGTTATTAAATATATAGGAGGTATAGAAAATGAATTCTAATAAAATACTAGTTCAAGTTTATTTACCTCTTCTAGAAGAAGAATATGATATGTTTATTCCTATTAATAAAAGGATTGGGACAATTAAACAATTATTTGAAAGTAATATAGCTTCACAAAATTCTAATTATGAAGTTAGAGAAGATACAAACTTTTATAGTAGAGAAACAGGGCTTCCTTATGATGTTCAATTATTAGTAAAAGATAGTGGTCTAAAAAATGGTTCAAGAATCATTTTATTATAGGAGGTATATATGGATAACGTAGAGTTTTTTAAACAAAATGTTAATCAAATATTTACGTGTTTAAATCAGTTAGATATTTATTTAGAAGATGCTGATAATTCTGCTGTTGTAAGTAATTTTAATGAATACAAAGACGAGCTAATTGATTTTTCACAAATGTTAGCTAGTGATAATAAAGGTACTAATAATAATGAACAGAATACAGCAGGAGGAGTACAATGATAGGTAAATTAACATATGATCAAATAGATGAAATATTAAATACACTTGCTACTTCTTCTAATAATTTAAAAACATTTTTAGAAAGATATAATGGTACTGATATGATTTCTACAAAATCAAAAAAAGTAGTTAACTTTTGTAATGAACTAGATAAATATATTTCAAATATGAAAGATAATATATCTTTAAGTAAAGATGCAGATAAGGTTGTTAATGATTTAAAAGCTAAAAATAGTTAAAGGCACTTTAATAAGTGCCTTTTTTTATGTATACTTTTTAATTCTACATTTAGGAAAATAATAATTTAATATTTGTAAATAATTACATCCTGATTTAGATAAAGTTTTACCTCCTTCTAATGATAAACCTAAATTATTACCATAACCTCTATTAATAAATGTAACTATGTCTTCATCAATTAATATAGTCATATCTTTAGATGGAAGATGTAGTTTGTTCATAAATGATTCACCAGTAAATACTTTTTTTCCTAATTTAATTCTATCTATACAACCTGCTTCTGTTAAAGATAGTATACTTAAGTTATTTAATTCATCTTTGTCTATAGATAACATGTTTAATACTTCTTCAACTTTATATTTTGTAATAGATAAGTAAAGTGGTGAGGCTAGATCCCATAAACTGTTTACTTTTTGTAAATAACCTACACTAGGTAAAGAATCAGTTGTACCATTATTCGTATTATGTATATATGGTTTTATATATAAATTATTATATGTTATAAAAGTAGTATCCGTTTCATCAATAGCCTGTTCAATATTATTTATTAAATGATTAAAGTTATAAAACCATAGTAGTTTAAAATAAGATATACTTTTATATTCAATAAATTCATCATTATTATTTATAAATCCATCTTTAGCCATTTTTTCATATATATACGTTCTATATAGGACAATTATTGACTTTAGAAGTTCTTTATCACAGTCATAAGAAATGTTTGTTAAAACGGCGCTTATTAAGTAATTTTTAAGGGTTATTCTTTTAACATTATTATTACTAAATCTAACATTAACAATAAATTCATTATTACTATAAATATTTGTTTTTTTATTTTTAATTTCTTTAATTTCAACATCTTTATTTTTTATATCAACGCTTTTAATAATTATTCCATTAGATATTATATATACAGGCCCTTCATCATAATTAATATTATTTTGTTTAATGAATCTTTTAATTTTATTTTCTATATTTTCATCATTATCATTTTTAAATTCATTAGCTTCTTCAGTAGATGAAGATAAATATAAATATAGGGTATCCTTATTATTAATTTTTCTAAAGTCATATCTATAAAACATATAATCACCTAAGAATATTTTGTCCATAATTTGTATCTTTATTCAATTTCCATTATTTTTGTTTAAAATCACACAATTTTTCATATTTCTCTTTGAAAAAGTGTGCTATAATTGTTATAGGTATGAGGATTGTTTGGTGATGTATTACTAGATGATTAAAAAAGGATAAGGAGGAAGATAAGTTTCTTTTTAGTTACTTATTGAGTGTATATGATACATAAGCAATTTAAAAGTTTGGATGAACAAATTGAAATATTGAAATATAAAGGTCTTGTTATTAATAATGTAGATTATGCTAAAAATATATTATTAAGAGAGAATTATTTCTTTTTATCTGGTTATAGACATCTATTTATGAAATCAAATGTTGATAAGGTTTATAAAGAAGGAACTAGATTTGAAGAAATGTATAGTTTGTTCTTATTTGATAGAACACTTAGAAATATATTATTTAAAAATCTTTTAATAATAGAAAATAATCTTAAATCTATTACTTCATATCAATTATCTAGAAGATATGGATATAAGGAAAAAGATTACTTAAAAGAAAAGAATTTTGATAATAATCCAGAGAAGAAAAGACAAGTAAATGATCTAATTAAAAAAATGAAGAAACAAATAAGAAGTAATAGTCGTGAGAATACTGCTACACTTCATTATGTAAGTAATTATGGTTATATTCCTTTATGGATACTTGTTAAAGTATTATCTTTTGGTATTGTTAGTGAGATGTATTCTGTATTAAAAGTAGAGGATCAAAAAGAAATAGCAAATATTTATGGAGTAGATTATCAGGATTTACTTATTTATTTACCAATACTTTCTAATTATCGTAATTTATGTGCACATGAAGATATATTATATGAAAATAGGACTAAGAAAGAAATAGATGATACTATTTTCCATAAATTACTTAATATAGAAAAAGTAGATAATCAATATAAGTATGGAAAAAATGATATATTTGCTTTAATAATAATTATGAAAGAATTACTTCAAAAAGAAGAGTTTAAAAGTATGATGATTGAGGTTGAGAATGCTGTTACTACACTTGATTATAATTTAAGTACTATATCTATTGAAGTAGTTATTGAAAGAATGGGATTTCCACCTAATTGGAAAGAAATATCAAATGTAGAGAGGAGAAAAGATAATGAGGAAGAAACAAGATAATCAAGATAATAATATGTTAATTAAAAACTTTTTATTAACAATATCTGGTGTTGTGATAGGTGTACTACTTGCTTTTGTATTAATAAAGTATACTAAGCTAGCTGATACATTATCTTTAACAAAAACAATTACTAAGAATGGTACAACTGTACTTGAGAAGACAAGTATTAATAATTCCGTAGAAAAAAGTAAGGATGCTGTTGTAATGATTAGAGGTTATAAAGGAAATATGGAGACTTCTACAGGAACAGGATTCGTTTATAAAGTAGATAATAAATATGGATATGTAATGACAAATCAACATGTTGTTGATGGACTTGATAGTGTTAAACTAGTTTTAAGTGATGATTCTGAAATAAGTGGAGAAATACTTGGTGGAGATGAATACTTAGATTTGGCTGTTATAAGAATTAATAAAAATTCAGTTAAAGAAGTAGCAACTATAGCTGATTCAACACAATCACATGTAGGAGATACAGTATTTACTATAGGATCTCCTATGGGATATGATTATAGAGGAACTGTTACAAGTGGTATTTTATCTGGAAAAGATAGAATGGTTTCAGTTAGTGTAGGTAATTCTTCAACAGATGATTATGTAATGAAAGTATTACAAACAGATGCCGCTATTAATCCCGGTAATAGTGGTGGACCATTATTAAATGTTAATGGAGAAGTAATCGGAATAAATTCAATGAAACTTGTACAAGAAGAAATTGAAGGAATGGGATTTGCTATTCCTATAGAATATGCTATGAGTCATGTTGATTCACTAGAAAAAGGTGAAAAAATAGATTGGCCAGTACTTGGTATTAGTATGATTAATGTAAGTGATTCAAGTACTTTATATAGAAATAGTATTAGTGTTCCAAAAGAAATAACTTACGGAGTAGTAGTTGCTAAAGTATTAGATAATAGTGGAGCTAGTAAATCAGATTTAAAAAGTGGTGATGTAATTATTGCTATAAATGGTGAAACTGTTAAAAATACTGCTTACTTAAGATATGAATTATATAAATATACTCCAGGAGCAAGTATTGAAGTTACTTACTTTAGAAATGGTAAAGAAAATAAAACAAGTGTAACTTTATCATCAGCTGATGGAGTACTATAAAACTGCTTATGCAGTTTTTTTATTATGTATATGGAAATAATAGTTTTTATATGTTAAAATTATATTGTTATATTTAAGAAAGGATAAGTTGTTTAAAGCAATAATTATAGTAATTATGAAGAAGATAAAAGAGTATATAATGAGATTTATTCAAGGATTTTGTATGGCACTTGCAGATAGTGTTCCAGGTGTATCTGGTGGTACTATTGCATTTTTGTTATCATTTTATGATGATTTTATAAACTCATTAGATAGAATATTTAAAGGAAAATTTGAAGAAAAGAAAAAAGCACTAGCATTTTTAATTAAAATAGGAATAGGATGGGTAGTTGGATTTTTATTATCAGCAACAATATTAGTTAACTTATTTAATAAAAAGATATACTTTATGAGTTCATTATTTATTGGTTTTATTATATTTGCTATACCAATAGTAATTAGTGAAGAAAAGAAAGTATTAAAGGATAAATATCAAAATATTATTTTTTCTATTTTAGGATGTGCTCTAGTAGTAGCGGTTGCTCTTCTTAATTCATCAAGTGGACTTGTTAAAACAGGTAGTTTATCAAATTTAACTATTCCTCTTGCTATATATATATTCTTTGTAGGAATGATAGCCATTTCTGCTATGATTCTTCCAGGAATATCTGGGTCTACATTACTACTTATTTTTGGTCTTTATATTCCAATTATGACAGCTATAAAGGGACTATTAAAGTTTAACTTCTCTTATTTACCAGCTATTATTATATTTGGACTTGGAGTATTATTTGGAATAGTATTCTTTGTAGGATTAATAAAAAAATGTTTAAAGAAACATAGAAGTCAAACTATATATGCAATTATAGGTATGATGCTTGGATCACTTTATGCTATAGTACTTGGACCTACAACATTAGATAAACCAATGCCAGCTATGAGCTTCTCAACATTTAGTATAATTGCATTTGTACTTGGTGCTTTCATAATATTTGGTTTACAAGCATTAAAAAAAGTAATGGAAAATAACTAAAATCACTTAAAAAAGTGATTTTTTTGATACTTTATATTTTAATTTGTGAATTATTAATACATTAAATATAATATAATGATTTTTTGATATTTAGTATATTATTTATTTATATTAAATGTTATAATTAATTTAATAGGTAGGTGTAGTATATGAGTATATTTTTATTAGTAGCGGCAATTCTTCCAGTAATATTTCTTGGAATGTATATTTATAAGAAGGATCCTAATAAAGAACCTAGAGGAATGCTTGCTAAATTATTTTTTATGGGTGTAGTAATTTGTATTCCCGTAATAATAGTTGAACTTATTTTAGAAATGTTTTTAGAGGCTAAAGCAGGAGATTCATTTGTTTATATTTTTATATGTAACTTTGTAGCAATAGCTTTAATAGAAGAGTTTTTTAAATGGATTGTTACAAAAAAGTTTGGATATAATAGTAAAGAATTTGATGAAATTTATGACATAATTGTTTATTCAGTTTTTGCTTCACTTGGATTTGCGTGTTTTGAAAATATAGGTTATGTTCTTGGAAATGGATTAGGAGTCGCTATTGTTAGGGCAATTCTTTCTGTTCCAGGACATGTTTGTTTTGGTATTCTTATGGGATATTATTTATCAAAAGCAAAGGTTAACTCTTTAAATGGAAATGATAAACTATATAAGAAGAATCTATTTTTAAGTATTTTAATTCCATCATTATTTCATGGCTTCTTTGATGCATTTTTAACAGCTGGATCATTCTATTTATTACTTTTCTTAGCTTTACATATAACACAAGTAATATATTGCTTTAAAACAGTTAATAAAGTATCTAAGATGCAGCAAAGTATTACTAATAATGTTAAAGAAGGAAATATTGTTACAGATGAAGCTGGAAATATTTCATATAATACATCTAATATTATTGGACAGCAAAAAGTAATTAAATTCTGTCCAATATGTGGAAGAAATGTTGAAGGATATAACTTCTGCCCTTCTTGTGGATTTAAACTAAAAGAATATGGAAATAATAATCAACAGTAAAAAGTTGATTTTTTTTGAAAAAACAGTATAATATCTCTCGTTGAAAGAGGGGGTATTATGGTTTCAAATGAATTAAAAAGAAAAATACTTGAAGTATATGGAGATAATTTAGAGTTTGCTTATAAACTTATTGAACTAGATACAGAGTCTATTAGAACAGTAGCTAATGAATATTCAATGTTTATGAGTAATGAAGAGTTTATAGCTTTATATGAAAGTGGTAGAGTAGATGAAGCCTATAAAAGAGCTAAACTCAATATTAAGAAAAAAGCTTTATTTTCAGAATTATGTGTGATTCATGATATAGTTTATTTAAAATCAGATTCTGCTGCTACTAAAAAATAAATAGATTAATTAATATGATAAATGATATAATTATTTTAATAAGAAAGTATCGTTTATTTTTTTGTACTTTTTTAAATATTAAGATAATGTGGTGATTATATGAATTTATCAAAATCTAAATATTGCAATGCTATACAATGTAAAAAGATGTTATGGCTTGATACTTATAAACAAGATGTAAAAGAAGATTTAAATAATGATTCAGTACTTGAAAATGGTACAGAAGTAGGAATACTTGCTAAAAGATTATTTGGTGATTATATAGATATTGATTTTAATAAGGATTTATCTAAAATGATAGAAGATACAAGTAATGTAATTAAAGAAAATAAAAAATGTAATATTACAGAAGCGTCTTTTTCATATAACAATAACTTTTGTAGTGTTGATATATTAAAAAAGAATGATGATTTGTATGAAATATATGAAGTTAAAAGTTCTACTGGAGTTAAAGATGTTTATAAAAATGATGCATCATATCAATACTATGTTTTAACTAAACTTGGATATAATGTTACAAAAGTTAGTATAGTTTATATTAATAGTAAATATGAAAGACGTGGTGAACTTGAACTCGATAAATTATTTAATATAGAGGATATTACAGATCTTGCAGTTAGTAAACTTGATGAAGTTGAAAAAAATATTAAAGAAATTAATAAATATATGAATCAAAAAGAAGAACCTAATCAGTTAATAGGATTACACTGCACTGATCCATATGATTGTCCATTCTTTTCTTATTGCACAAGAGATTTAGAAACACCTAATGTATTTGATATAGTAAAAATGAATATAAAAGAAAAATTTAAATTATATCATGACGGTAAAACTTCGTTCAAAGATTTATATAAAGAAGATTTAAACTGGAGATTTAAAGAACAAATAGATTTTGAAATTAATAATAGAAAAACAAAGATTGAAGTAGATAAAATAAAAGAGTTTTTAGATACACTTAGTTATCCACTTTATTTCTTAGACTTTGAAACTTATCAACAAGTTATTCCTTTATATGATGGAATAGTTCCATATGAACAAATACCTTTTCAATATTCTCTTCATTATATGGAATCAAAAGATAGTGAAGTTAAGCATAAAGAATTTTTAGCAGAAGCTGATATTGATTCAAGAAGACCACTTGCTGAAAGATTAGTGGAAGATATTCCTAAAGATGTTTGTGTTTTAGCTTATAATATGGGGTTTGAAAAAGGAGTTATTAAACATCTAGCTGAACTTTATCCAGATTTAAGAGAACATCTATTAAATATTGTAGATAATATAAAAGATTTAATGGTTCCATTTTTTAGGAGAAATTATTATACAAAAGATATGAAAGGTTCTTATTCAATTAAATATGTTTTACCCGCTTTATTTCCTGATGATCCTTCACTTAATTATCATAATTTAGAAGGAGTTCATAATGGCGGAGAAGCAATGAATGCTTATGCTAATTTAGGTAAATTATCTAAAGAAGAACAAATTGCTTTAAGAAAGAATTTGCTAAAATATTGTGAACTAGATACGTTTGCAATGGTAAAGATATATAATAAGTTTTTAGAAGTAGTAGAAAAATAATTGTTTCATATCAATAAAAGTGTGATATAATTTTTTTAACATCTTATAAAGAGTGATGGAGGGACTGGCCCGATGAAGTCACACCAACCTATTAGATTAGGTGGTAATGCTAGGTCTATAAGATAACTTTTAATACTCAAGAGTTGTCTTGAGTATTTTTTTGTTTATAAGATGTTAAAGAATTTAACTTTTTTGATAGGAGGTAATAATATGATAGAAAAAGTTAATCCATCTCATCCAGATAAAGTAGCGGATAGAATAGCAGGAGCAATAGTTGATTTGGCTTATGCAAAAAGTGGTGATCCAAAAGTAGCTGTTGAAATACTTTTAGGACATGGAGATTGCAATATAATTATTGAAACAAGTGAAAAATTTAGTAAAGGAGAAATAAATAGTATTGTAGAAAGAATTGGTGGAAAGCTAAATCTTAATTTAAAAATTGTTGAGCAGGATCCACATTTAGCTAGTAATCAAAATGATAAAATTAGATGTGGAGATAATGGAATATTTAGGGGAAAACCACTTACTGAAGAAGAAAAAAAACTTTCTAGTATTGCTAGAAGTATTTATGAAAAATATCCTTCAGATGGCAAATATGTACTTGATAAAGATAAATTAATTATTTGCCAAAGTAATGCTAAAACAAAAGATTTAGAAAAAGAGTATAAAGGAGCAATAATTAATCCATTAGGAGAATGGGTTGGAGGTTCTGATGTTGATAGTGGAGCTACTAATAGAAAACTAGGTTCAGATATGGGACATAGTGTAACTGGTGGTGGTCTTCATGGAAAAGACTTATCTAAAGCAGATGTTGCTATTAACATTTATGCTTTCTTAAAAGCACAAGAGGAAAATAGAGTTATAGAGTTAAGCTGCGCTATAGGTGATGAAACAGTAGATGGAAAAGAGTATAAAGAAATAGTAGAAGTTGCTAGAAAATATATTAATGAAATAGGTGGTTTTGAAAAACTAGCGGAGTGGGGACTTTATTAAAATAAATAATAATGTATAATGTAGTTAGGTGATATATTGTGGAAGAAAAGTATTATAATGCCTATGATAAAAGGTATAGGCAAGTACATGAAAAGAATATATCTTGGTCTTCAAATAATAATACAAAGATAATTAGTAAATTAATTGATAAATATGATATTAAAAAAGATGATAGTATTCTTGAAATAGGTTGTGGTGAAGGAAGAGATTCTAAGTTTTTATTAGACAATGGATATAATCTTTTGGCAACTGATGTATCTGTTGAAGCAATTAATTATTGCAAGAAAAAGGATTATCCACATGTGGATAATTATAAAGTGTTAGACGTTTTAAATTGTGGAAACTTTACTAACAAGTTTAAATTTATATATTCAGTTGCATGTCTTCATATGTTAGTGTTACAAGCAGATAGAAATAAATACTTTAAATTTATATATGAACATTTAGAAGATAATGCAGTCGCAGTTATTCTTTCTATGGGTGATGGGGTAGAGGAAAGTAGTAGTGATATAAGTAAAGCCTGGGTTAACTCAAAGAGAACTCATCAAGAGACAGGAGAAGAAATGGATATTGTTACTACTAGTTGTAAAATAGTAAGTTTTGATACTCTTTTTAAAGAAGCAAAAAATAATGATTTAAATATTATAGAGTATGGTTTAACAGAAGTAATACCAGATTTTCCACAGATAATGTATATAGTAGTTAAGAGGTGATAATATGAGTTTTGAAGAAGAGTTGAAAGATTTTAAAGAGTTTAAAAAAAATTATAGATTTAACCAATTAGAAATAGTAGAAGATGAACTAGGTAATTTATATTGTGAAGGAATACTTCTTAGGGATGAAAAAGGATATGTAGGAGAATCTGAAAAATGGATTAATGCTGGTTATGGTAATCATGGTACTCTTCCAAAATTATTATCTAATTTATTCTTATATGAATTTGGGTTTAGAGGATTTAAATTTAATTCTTTAGAGGGATTTTTCCAAGGAATAAAGTTTAAAGATAAAGATGTTCAAAAAGAAGTATTCAAATATAGTGGAATTCCGGCGGTTTCAATAAAAGCTGCATCTGATTATAATTGGCAAGAAACAGGTATGATATATTGGCAAGGAGAACCAATTAAAAGAGATTCGAAAGAGTATGATGAATTAGTTACAGAACTATATGTAAGTGCTATTCAAAACTATTTTTATAGAAATGCTTTAAAAAATTGTAAACTTCCTATAATACATGCAATAGGGGAAAATGACAAAGAAAAAACAGTGTACACAAGATATGAATTTGAGGAGATGCTTAACTGTTTAAGAGAGTATTTAGCTGAAAGAAAATAAAAAATAATGTTCAAAAAAATATTAAGAAAGAGCTCTAGCTTATATAGAAGAAAAAGTATCTCAGTAGATACTTTTATTTTGTGACCAATTTTCATTTTTCTCATATTTTATATTAGAGGTGAAAAATATGTATGAAAGAAGGACAATTGGTGTAATTGTTGATGCTGGACACCCAAGTTAAAATAAACCCAATGTAATAAGTATGAGTTGTAGCAAATGATAATCTATATAATTTAATAATAATTACAGAAAAGTACTTTTGTTAAAGAAAGTATTTTTATTTTGCATTAAAGAAAGAGAGGATTGATATATGAATTTAAATTATGCAATATTTAGAAGTGAACCTATTTATACTACAAATGATTTAGCACAAATAGGATCACATAATAAAAGAGAAAAGAAAGCTTATAATTATAACCCAGATATAAAATTAGAATTAAGTAAAGATAATATAGAATTAGTACCTTTAGCAGATAAGTATGTTAAAGGTTTTTATAATTTAACAAAAGATTATAAAAAAGAACACGATGAAAGGATGAAAACTGAACGTGAAGATAGAAAACGAACTTTTAAGCAAATGTTAGATAAATCGCAAAATGTTGTTGCTGATGAATTATTATTTACTGCTACGAATGAGTTTTTTAAAGATATGACAAGAGATGATATAAAAGATTGGGCCGATACTTGTATGGAGTTTGTTTATGAAGATTTGGGTTATACAAAAGAACAAGTTTTGCACGCAACAGTCCATTTAGATGAAAAAACACCACATATTCATTGTGTCGTTGTTCCATTAGTTAAAAAGCTTGATAAGAGAACTAATTCAGAAAGATATACAATTTCTAAAAAACAATATATCAAAGATAAGATACACCTATCAGAATTACAAGATAAATATCACGAAAGACTTACTTCTAAAGGTTATGATTTAGAACGAGGTATTAAAGATAGTGATAGAAAACATATTAAAATTAAAGATTATAAAAAAATAAATAGAAAGTTAGAAGAAAATTTAAATGTTAGAAATAATAGACTTGATAAAGCAATTAATGAGTTTGATGAGAAGATGAAAACTACTAAAAATATACCATTCAACAAAAATCAAGTAATAGTTAATAAAGATACTTTTGATACTATGGAAAAGATAGTTAAAGAATCAAAAAAGGTTATAGAATTCCAACCTAAAATATACGAAGTATTCCAAGAAATAAATTGTTATGCAACAGGTTATAAAACACTTGAAAATGACAATAAAAAATATAAAAGAGAGATAGATAATCTACAATTTGAAAATGAAATTTTAACCAGTAAAAATGCACAATTAAAAGAACAAATTTCTAATATATTAAAAACAATAAAAGATTTTTTAAAGAAAATTTTAAGCCGTGGTATGGAATATATAAAAGATTATGCAGAAGATGTTGTTAAGAAATTTTATGATAATAAAGATTTTAAAATGTTAGATGTTAAAGATGTAGCAAAAGGCACACCAAGAGAAGATAGCCTATTTGAATATGCAAACGTTCCAGATAAATATAAAACTATTAAGGAATCACTATATGAAGAAGATTATTATAATGATTATGACAATGAATATGATGATTACGAAGAAAAAAGCAAAGATGATGATATGAGTATGAGTTTATAAATCATTATTTCAATATTTTTTGCTAATTCCTCATTGAACAACAGGAACCGAGCAACAATTCTTTTATAAATAGCAATATCTTAAAAATAAGATATTACAACAAGTATGGCGAATTATTGCTACCTATTGTCAATGATTTGCTTATCAAAAAACATAATTTGAAATTTTGATAAAAGACTCTTGATTTTTTTACTTTCCAGAGTGATAAATAAAAGGACATAAAAACGAGATTAAACCTAATTTAATCGTCTATATAGTTTTAAAATAAAGTTTAATCTCTTATCTAGTCTTTAAAACAAATCCCCTTAAAATGCCTAAAATGAAAGGAGTATAATTATGTTATTAGAAAGCAATACAGAAAAGGTAAAAAGTTTAGTTGATATGGTTGATAATTTAAAAGGTATTGATAAGATTAGGCTAGCAATACAAATACTTGAAAACTTATATTTTTCTACTGAATATGATGTTGATAGTTTTATAAAATTACTAAAAGAAATATTAGGACAACTTGATCTTGATTATAATATTACTATAACTAATTTTGCTAAATATAAAAATTTACTATTTATATCAGCAAAGTATATGGAATTATCATTATTAGAAAAACAAAAGTTTTTAGTAGAAATGTTATTCAATATACTTGAATATGACTTTAAAAATCAAAAAATCAATACTAAAATCAACAAACAACTAAATGTATACGATTACTGTTATTCATTAAAAATATTATAAAAGCGAAGATATGTTATTTAATGTAGCATACCCTCGCTTTTTTTATTTGTCAATTTTCTTATTATTAGTTCTACCTACTAGATAATCCATTGAAATATTATACTTTTTACATATTGTGTAGATAGTCATAGTTTTAATTAAATATCTTCCTACTTCATAATTGCCATAGGTTGATTTAAAGAATCCACATTCATCAGCGAATTGTTGTTGAGATAAATTTAATTCATTTCTAAACTCTTTTAACTTTAAGCCTAGTTTCTTCTTATCAATCTTAATAGGTTTATTATAATTTGTGTTTTTTCTAGTAAAGCCACAAATAAAATCTAATGAATAATCATACAAATTGCAAAATCTAACTAATTTGTTAAAGGGAATTACATCAATAGCATTTTCCCAACCAGCAATTGTACTTTGACTAACACCAAACACAAATCCTAATTCAGTTTGCGTCATTTCTAAATCTTCTCTTGCATACTTTAAATTATTATCAATCATTTATATCACCAATATAATTTTCCCATTTTTATGTCAAAAACTTGTTTAATATCGGGACAACAAGCCAAAATGTGATATAATAGTAATTAGTAAGTTTAGGTTTAATTGAAAAGGAGCTATTTATGAAATGTATTATTAAAGAAAAAAAAGATATTAATGAAATTGCAAGAGTTATTTCAAAATCTATGGAAAGAGATTTAACAAAAGTTCAAGAAGTATTAGATTTAGATTTAAATGATTTTATTGGAATAATTGATAAATTGTCTATTGAGGATAGGGATCGGGTAATTAGTTTAATTATTAATAATCAATTAGAAAAGTTAAAATCAATTACAATGGAACAATTTAATAGTGTTTCAAGAGATGTTGATGAAATAACTGACTATTACACAAGTAAAAAAGAAGAATTTGATGCAGTAATTGAAGAAGGAGATTATTTAGCAAATCAAATTCTATTCAAAGTTATTGGTTATAATGAAAGAAAACTAGACTTGCCAATAGATATAAGTATTATTAAAGAGTATTGTTTTTCAAGTGATTTAAAGGAAGAACAATTTTATGATACGTTTATGTGGATTGCATTAAGATATATTGCAATATTTAGATGTTTAGATTGGCAAAATATGGAGAAAACTACCACGAAAATCAAAGATTAGATAATAAATAAAGTAGTAAAATTAGCAGTACACCTAAACTTACTATTTGATATTTAATAAAATATTGAAAAATAATGATATAATATATATATCAGTCGGAGGTTTTGATATATGATTTGTAAAATGAAAGATGATGATATAATTCAAAAGCACGAAATTAAAAAATATCAATTTGGTAATACGAAAGTTCAAATTGTTATACCTGAAATGACTGTTGCTCAAAAAAGAAGAGCATTAAAAAATCTTTATGATACTATAAATGATATTGCTATACATTGTGAAAAACGAGGTATTGATACTTCAGATTGGTTTTATACAAAAGAACAAATAGAAGAAATGAAGAAAGATCCAAATTATATTTTTCTTTAAACGTAGGTGATAAAAGTGCAAAAATATACTGATGATGAAATAAGAAAAATGAAAAAGATAACTAATAAAATTGCAGGGAATTATTTAGGTGTGTCGCCAATGTTTGTTGCAATAGGCATGAGGCAAGATAAACTACCAATAGGATTTGCTACAAAAAATATTGGTGGCAGTTGGAGTTATCATATTATTGCTGAAAGACTTATCGCTTATAAGAATGGAAAATTAACTGAAGTTCTTATAGATGGAATTGAAGATAAACTAAACAAAATAATTGAAAATTTTGATGGAATGAAGCAAGATTTAATAACTTTATTAAAAGAAAAGAATAATTAAACAATAATGAGGTGAATTTGTATGCTGTTTAAGAAAAAGAATAAAATTATTAAAGTAATACACTATGATGGATTAAAAGGATTTAATCAAAACTATCCTTGTACTATTGAGATTAAAGATGATATATTTGAAATAAAAAAAATAAAACCAGAAATGATAGTAAAATTGCCTAAATCAAAAATAATTAAAATTGATTCATTAAGGGATAATGAATTTATGCAAAAATATAATCATTCAAACGGAACAAATAATATGAAATACTATTTAATCGTAACATATAAAACTGATAATGAAGAAAAAGAAATTATATTTTGGGGAACAGCAAAAGAAGCTATACAATTCAATAAATTAAAGGAACAATATAATGGGAATATTGAAAATTATATTTTGTAATATTTGGGTTAGGAGTTGATTTTATGAATAATGATAAAATTAAAAAATTAGCAATTGTTATTTTTGGAGGGCCATTTGGATTGCATAAATTTTTAAATGGTGAAATTGGTATGGGAATTATATATTTATGTACGGGAGGATTATTCTTTATAGGTTGGATTAAGGATATTGTTGATTTACTAAAAACAACTATTTCAGCAAGTGGTAGTAACTCATTGATGGGAAGAACAGGTATTCAAACAATAAATGAGGGTAAACTACCTAATATACAAGGAACAAATTTAAACTTAATAGATGATGAAACTTGTTGTTATATGGATAAAGCCTATACTTTTAAAGACAAAACAATTACGACTGGATATACTGGAAAGCACAATGGTGTAAGTATTAGAATTGTGAAAGGACTTTCATATCATACTGGTGCAAGTGGTAGTCAAGCAATTAGACAAACACAAAGAACAACTTATAATGGAATACTATATTTAACTACTAGAAGAATTATTTATACATCACAAAATGAAAGCTTTGATAAAACATTTGATAAAATAACATCAATTCAAGAGGCAAAAGATGGACTAATTATTCAAATAGGTTCAAATACGTATTCAATAGTTACTAATACTCACTCTGAATTTATGAAAGTATTTGAACTTATAAAACATATTAATTATTCAAAAAAAGAAAGTATTCGCAAGCTAGATATTGATGATGAAAAATTAGAAGATGGTAATTTAAAAGATAATGAAGTTAAACATAATAAAATAAGAAATTCGGAGGCAGAATTCACATTTATTGATGAAAATATGATATTGAAATATGCATATTATGATGTGGAAGTTAAAGGAACAAATCATAGAAATTTTGATATAACTAAAATTGGTTTGGATAAAGAAGTAAAATTTGAATTTGAGCCTAATAATGAATATGACAAAAATGCTATTAAAATTATTTATGATGGTATGCATATCGGTTATGTACCTAAAAATAATATGCAAAAAATGATAAAAGATTTTATTAATAATGAAGATAAAAAAGTAGAAGCCTTTATAAGAGATGTTAATGAGGAAAATAAAGAAATACATATTTATATTGGATTTTATGTATTAATGACAGATGAAGAATTGGAAAAAATAGAACATATTGATACTTCGCTTATTAAAACTACTAAAAAGGAAGAGTTTGGTGGTAGCCGTCAAGAAAATTTAGATTTATGTTCAGTTGGTGATGAATTGGATTTGGATTATCAATATGAAACTGAAACGTATTTAGTATGTGATAGTTATGGAAATGAACTTGGAGAAATTAATTTAAAAAATTCTGAAACATTACAAGAAGCTGAGGATGAAGGTAGAGAGTTATATGCCATGATATTGAAACTTGATGAAACTGATTCTGGAAACATAACTTGTAAGATAAGAGTATTTATAAAATAATAAATTGGGAGAAACCATTATGAAAAAATGTAAATCACTTAAAGTTGTTGTAGTTAATCCTCCAACAAAAGAACAGGCAGAACAAAAAATAAAAGAAATTAATAAATTTTTGAATGAGAAATACAATAGAAATTGGAATGAAAAATAAGATTACTAAAAAAGGACAAAATATGAAAGAAAATATTAATAAATTATCAAGTATAAATATTTTAAAAACACTACTAATATTATATGAACATCAAGAACATATTAAGATTACCGCCAAAATCATAAATGAAAAAGGTAATAAAGAATATTTATATAAAAATGAAGAAATAACTCAAATTAAATAAATAAACATAGAACTGACAAATCATCAAGGGGGATTACATTATGGAAAAACCATACTTAAATATTAAGGAATTATCAATTGTATTAGGACAAGGTAGAAGATACGCTGAAAGAGTTATGAAAGATTTAAGAAAAATTGCAAAAGAAAAAAACTATTATATACCAGAAAGTGGTAGAGATATATTAATACCTACTCATTTAGTAAAAGAAGAATTGAAGTTAAAAGAAATAAATTTACAGTATTAAATAAAAAAGTTAAAAAATTTCAATGCGAGGTGTAAGATTGAAGATAGGATATAGAAGACCAAGTATTAAAAAAAGTTTTAAATCAAAGACAACGGGAAGTCTTAAAATAACAGTTAAAAGAGGTATAAATCCTGTTTATGGAAAAAAAGGAACTGGATTATTGAAAAATCCTAAAAGAGCCATTTATAACAAAGTATATAATGCAACATCAGTAGATCCATTATCTGGATTAAAAAAAGAGTATAGAAGTAGTTATAAATATAATGATAATAGTATTTCTTATAATGACTTAAACATTAAAGAGAATAATTAGAAAGAAGAAATTCATAAAACAAGAAAAGAAATAATAGAGACAAGAAAAAATACTGCTAAAGAAAATAATACAAAATATTTAGATATAAATGCTGTATGCTGTAGATGTAATAAAGATTTAGGTTTATTCACCTTCAGGGGTAGGATTCAACTAGTAGATGGTTGGTTATGCATGAAATGTGCAAAGAAAATATTTAAATTAAATGAAATGCAGAGAAAAGCATATTCTATTAGTGAAATTAATGAAATATTTAAAGAAAAAGTAAAATAAATTTATCTAGAAAATTATAAAAACACAACCTATTAAAAGCGAAAATCCAAAAGAAATTACATAACTAATGGATTTTCGCAAAAACTATCTTTTAGACAAGATAGTAACCCACTATGCTATTGGCAGAGCCAATAACAGTGGGCAAAGGGATTTTACCCCTTTTGAAACCCCATTTAAGCAACATACCTCAAACTAATCGTAAGTGGTATTGTTGCCTTTTTATTTAAACAAGTTTAAATAAAAAGAAAAGATACGCACATATTTATTTCATATAGATATAAATTTGTAATGCGTATCTTTTAATGAAAAATAATCTTAATGGCTAATCCGACGAAAAGCCAAAAAGATTATTTTTTTCTTTTGCTAAAGCAAAAGTATTGATGAATAAAATTACTTTTCCCACTTTCATTTTTACTATCGTAAAAACAAAACGTGTTTGTAATTTTATTCTTCCTTATCGATAATTTTTCCTGTAATGGAATTATATTTAACATTAGATTTAATTTCTATTTTAGGAAAAACCCCTTTATCAAATGCTGGATATTTTGATTTATCAAACTTTTCTAAATTTGGTCTAATCATTGGTATTAACTCTTTTAATCTTTCTAATATCTCATCATTTGATATCTCTTTATTTTCTATTTTTGCTAATTCTAGTTTATCAATTAAATCAGCTATACCACCTTTGATAGAAAAATCAATTTTTCTTCTATCATCGATATAACCTAAAACATCAAAATAAAAATCTCTAAACTCTTGTATTTGATTTTGATAATCTTTTGTTGATCTTCTATCAGTAAAATCTTGTCCCCAATTTATTTCAATATCATTATACCCAGCAAGTTTCATTAAATCTATCATACTTAAATTTAATGTTTCAGCTATACCTTTTAGATATAAAACATTTGGTTTTAATCTTTTACCAGCTTCAATACGAGAAACCTCGGCACAATCCATATTCGCTCTACGAGCAAGTTCTCTTTGTGAAATACCAACTTTTTCTCTTGCATCAGTTATAGTTTCACCTAATTTAGTAGTAGTTTTTTTCATTAATTTAACCACCTTTCTTCGTTTCAACTGATATAACTATAACATATAATGCTGTAAAAGTCAATAAAATTGTAATTATAGTGTTGACAAACTCAATTTTAAGTGTTATACTCAGTTTGAAATTGATGTAAAACTCATCAAAATTAAGGAAAGAGGAAATGTTATGTATGAAGATTATAAAGTTTCAAATACCAGATGCAATTTGGAAAAATAAGAATATTCCAAAAGAAGCAAAATATATTTACTCTTATATATATGCTAAAGGTAGTGAACAAATTATTACAGACATAAATATAGGGGAAATACAACAAACCATCAAAATTAAAAATGAGGGTTTAAGAAAAAATCTTCAAATATTAGAAAAATTAAAATATCTAGTATTTAAAGAATATGATACAGGAATGTACACAATAACACTTAACTAAAAAAGTTTCAAGAACGTTAGTTATAAGAGGTACAGTAAGATTAAAGGCTTATGTTAGTACCTGTTCTATACAAGATATAGAATGAATTAAAACAATATCTTTGGGGGATAGATATAAAACATCCTCCTAGAGATATTGCGCCCAAAATTGGCTTAACCAATTACCCAAAAACTATATTTGAAGGTAGGATATATGGCTTTTATAAGGTATTTTATAGCTGTACCACGAATAATATTAAATGACCAAACTTGTTCCCAAACAGATAAGTTAGTTTATGGTGTGATTAACTCATTATCAAATAATAAGGAGTATTGCTACGCTAGTAATAGTTACTTTGCTAATACGTTAAGTGTTAAAGAAAAAACAATATCAAATTCTATTAACAATTTAAAAAGAAAAAATTATATAGAAGTTAAATTTGTTAATAGACAAAGAAGAATTTATTTGAACAACAAAGTTGTAAGTAAAGAAAATTCCAAAGTATTGGAAAAAAATGAGGATAAATACATAGTAAAAAATTACCAAGATAAAAGAAAAGAATATAAAAGAAAAAATTATAAGACTTCTAATAATTTAATTCCATATTGGATGGAACATCCAGAAGTTTGTAAATCGGAAGAAGCTAGCCCAGAAGAACAAGCATATATGGAAGATTTATTAAAGGAGTTTAAGGAGGATTGATATATGATTAAAATGGGAGGATATTCTTTATAAAGAATAATAAAGGGGGTTTAGATAAAATGGAGGTAAATTATAATGTAATATATGTAACAAAAGATGATAAAGTAATTGAAGAAAATGATTTAAAAGATATTATTGCAAGAAAACTATTACGAGTTATATTAGCAAGTGAAGAAGATAGTGTAGCTTTAAATAATTCTTAAAATGATATATAATATCTTTGTAGATTTAAGTTTGCTACAACTCTTTGGATTAGAGGTGTTGTAGTAGATGGAAAAGGTAGGTGTATATTGTAGACTATCTGATGAAGATAGATATAAGAAAAACAAAAATGATGATAGTGAGTCAATCGCTAATCAAAAAAGTATGCTTTTAAAATATGCTTTGGATCAAGATTGGGAAGTTGTAGATATTTATTCAGATGATGATTATTCTGGAGCAGGAGTTGAAAGACCAGATTTTAATAGATTAATTAATGATTGTGAAAATGGAAGAATAAATATTGTACTATGTAAAACACAAAGTAGATTTTCAAGAGATATGGAAGTAATAGAAAAATACCTACATAATAAGTTTGTTGAGTGGGGAGTTAGATTTGTAAGTATAGTTGATAATGCTGATACTAACAATGAGGCCAATAAAAAATCAAGACAAATCAATGGACTTGTTAATGAATGGTATTTAGAAGATTTATCTAATAATGTTAAGAAGTCATTAAAGAACAAAAGAGAAGATGGCTTATTTATGGGAAGTTTTGCTCCTTATGGATATATGAAGGATCCTAATGATAAACATAAGCTTATTATTGATGAAAATGTAGCACACATTGTTAGAGAAATATTTGAAAAATATAAAAATGGACTGGGTTATCATAAGATATGTTCCAGTTTAAATGAAAGAAAAATATTGTGTCCATCTCTTTATAAAAAATCTATTGGAAGTAATTTTGTATGTTGTAATTTTGATTATGATACTACTGGAATATGGACAGTAGATACAATAGCAACAATGCTTAGAAACGAAACATATAGAGGAAATTTAGTACAAGGCAAAAGAACAAATATTAGTTATAAAAATCATAAGTCTAAAAGTGTTCCTAAATCAGAATGGAGTGTTACTGAAAATGCTCATGAACCTATTATTGATAATGAAACATGGTATTTAGTTCAACGAAGATTAAAGAATCATCATAGACCAACTAAAGATGGAAAAGTACACATATTGAGTAGTAAAGTTTATTGTGCTGAATGTGGAAGAATATTTATGAGAAATCAATGCAATATTAAATGTGCCGGTGGAGTTATGGAAAAAAGAGCATATCTACAATGCAAAGGTAATAAAAAATATCATACCTGTGATAATAATAAATCAATAAGATATGACATTATAGAGCAATATGTACTTGATGCTATAAATGATTTATTAAAAAAGTGTAATCAAAAATTACTAAAAGAAGAATTTAATGAAACATTAGAAAGACAAAATAGACAAGATACATTAATTACTAATTTAAATAAGGAAAAAGCAAATCTTGAAAAGAAGTTAAATGAAAGTAAGTTATACTTTAAAAATCTTTATATGGATAAGATGAAAGGTATTATATCAGAAGAAGATTTTTCTATGTTAAGAGAGGAATATACAAAGGATGTTGAATCTTATCAAGCAAGACTTGAGGATATAGAAAAAGAACTTGATGAAACTGAAACAAGAAAAGAAAATTCAAAAGATATAGAAAGCATACTAAAAAAATATAAGAAAATTGATAAACTAACTAGAATAATCGTGGATGAGTTTATAGAAAAAATATATGTTGGTACATTAGATAAAGATACCAAAACAAGGGAAATTAAGATTGAATGGAATCTTGATTTATAAAATATAACCTATAAAAAATATAGTTTTTGGGTTAAATCGGTGCCAGCCATGGTGGTGATGACCCGGGTGCTCTTGGTAATGGATTAAAGGAAAAAGACTTAACATTACAGGCTGCTAATTATATGTATAAAAGATTAAATGAACTTGGTATTCCTGNNGATTACTAGAGATACTGATAGAACTTTAACTAGACAAGAAAGAATTAATACTGCTGTAAACTCTTTTGGAAGAAATAGTGATGTAATATTAGTTTCTAATCATATTAATGCTGGAAACGGAGAAGGAGCGGAGATTGTATATGCTCTTAGAAATAGTCCAACACTTGCTCAAATGGCTCTTGATAATATAGGTGCAGCTGGTCAAAAAATTAGAAAAATATATCAAAGAAGATTACCTGAAAATCCTAGTCAAGATTATTACTATATTATTCGTGATACTAATCCACTTCAATCAATGCTTGTTGAATATGGTTTTATTGATAATACTAATGATTCCTATAAACTTCGTAATAACTTAAATAACTATGTTGAAGGTGTTGTGAAAGCTATTGCTGATTATTTAAGTGTTCCTTATAGTATGCCAGGAGATGTACCTGTTTCAGATCAAGTATATACTGTTAGAAGAGGAGATACTCTTTACTCAATTTCTAGACGTTATAATATACCTGTTTCTGAACTTAAAAGAATTAATAATTTAACAAGTGATTCTTTAACTATAGGACAACAAATATATTTAGTGCCATTACAAGATGATATTATTCCTAGTGACTATATTACTTATGTGGTACAAAGAGGAGATTCTTTATCTAAAATAGCTAGTGAATTTAATACTGATGTTAACACCATTAAAAGAATTAATAATTTATCTTCTAATATAATTCAGATTGGTCAACAACTTCTTATACCAACTGAAGTAATTGATGATGAACCAATTATAGATGGTTATCAAGAATATATTGTTCAACGAGGAGATTCTTTATCCAAAATAGCTACTATATTTAATACTGATATTAATACTTTAAAGACTTTAAATAATCTTACATCTAATACAATTTTAATTGGTCAAGTACTTAAAGTACCTAATGGAGTAGATGACGATTTTGATGATGAGTCTTACATTGAATATGTAGTTGCTCGTGGTGATTCATTGTGGAAAATTGCTAGAGATTTTAATACTACTGTTAACGAAATTATTGAGTTTAATGGGTTAACTTCTCCTAACTTACAGATTGGAGATGTCTTAAAAATATCTAATGGAAATAGTAATAATAATGGTATAGATGATAATTTCTCATTAAATACTTATATTGTTCAACGAGGTGATACACTTTTTATGGGGAATAATGAGTATTAAATTAAAATTTATATATAAAATATTGCTTAAGTTGAGAAAAACTCAACTTTTTTTGGTATAATTTAATTATAAAGAACTTTTTAAAAGGTGGTGATTTACATGAAAAACAATATGCTTATATATGTATCAAAAGATGGTAATATAAAAGTTGATGTTAATATAAAAAATCAAGATATTTGGATGAGTCAAGATGTAATGGCTAATCTTTATGATACAACTAAAAATAATATTTCTATGCACTTAAAAAATATATTCGATGAAGGTGAATTAGAAAAAGAATCAGTTGTTAAGAAATTCTTAACAACTGCCAGTGATGGTAAGAAATATAATGTTTTACATTATAATTTAGATGCTATTATTGCTGTTGGATATAGAATTAATTCTAAAAAAGCAACGGAATTTAGAATATGGGCAACTAAAGTTTTAAAAGAATATATGGTAAAAGGTTTTGCTTTAAACGATGAAAGATTAAAAAATAATGGGGAAAGTCCATATTTTGAAGAATTACTTGCCAGAATTCGCGACATTAGATCATCAGAAAAAGTATTTTGGAGAAAAGTATTAGATATTTATGCAACTTCAATTGATTATGATCCCAAAGATAAATTATCAATAGATTTCTTTAAAACAGTTCAGAATAAAATGCACTATGCTACACATGGGCATACAGCTGCAGAAATAATATTTACAAGAGTTGATTCAAATAAAGAAAATGTAGGTCTTACTAATTTTAAAGGTAATTATCCAACAAAGAGTGAAACTGAAATTGCTAAAAATTATTTAACTGAAGAAGAACTTAATATATTAAACAGAATGGTATCAGCTTACCTAGATGTAGCAGAAATTAATGCTTTAGATAGACATCCAATGACTATGCAGGATTGGATTAATGAATTAGATTCATTCTTAAAAATGACTAGAAAAGATATTTTAAAAGGTTCTGGAACAATATCTCATGAGAAAGCATTAAAAAAAGCACATGATGAATATGATAAATATATGCAAAAACATTTAACTACTGCTGAACAAGATTATCTTGAGATATTAAATAAAGAGATCGAAGAAATTGATGCTTGAAAGTGGTATAATAATTTTAATTTTAGATTATTAAATTTTATATAATTATTTATTAGAAAGGGTTAATATATGATTGGAATAAAACTATCTCAAATTAATGATGAGAATTTAACTGATGAGCAAATAGACAGCATTGTTTATTCAGGGATAGAAGATGATGGATTATCTTCAAAGTATGCCTTTGTTTTCGGCAATAATATGCTGATTAAAGAAAGAGTAAATACTTCTGTTGAAGCTTATAAAAATGGAAGAATTAAAAAAATAATATATATGGGTGGATTAAATGGTGTTAGTAATCAAGATAATTCTACTATACCAGAAGCAATTAAAATGAAAGAATTAGCACTATCATTGGGCGTAAAGGGAGATGATATATTAATAGATGCTACTTCTAATAATACATTTGAAAACATAGAAAACGCTATGAAATTATTACCAAGTGATGCTAATCATATTACGATTATTACAAGTGAATTTCATTTAAAAAGGTGTTATGCAATTTTAAAAAAGAATTATCCAAATATTTCAGTTACTATGATTTCTTCTAATGATGGCTTTTCTGATAGAGATAATTGGTTTTTATCAGATAATTCGTGGAATTCTGGAAGAAGTTTGGCAACTTATGAGGCTAATTTGTTAGTAAAATATGCTAAAGAAAATAAAATTTCTGATTTAGAAATAGAAGGATTTAATAAAAAAGTAATATAAAAACATCCTATAGAATCTAACGAAAATTAGGTTATAGGATGATTTTTTTATGCTTTAAACTAATAAAATATAAAGGCTTATTTAACAACAAACCTTTATATGAACCTACTTTGTAGGCCCGATTTCGTAAGTACTAAATAAGAATGGTGTATACACAAGCCATTATTTTATAAGGAAAAACGCGTGTTGTTACACCATCTTCTTATCCTGCTGTTTCATAATTTCATAAAATATGAATGATTTTAGGATGATAGACAAAACTTGCTATAGTAAATGACTTGACTCCTACATTTTGAGAGAGGTATCATCCAAGCAAAAGGGGATGATGTTTATGAATATGAAGGAGGATTATGAAATTAAGTAATATTATTGGGTATGTAGTAATCATACCAAGTAATATTACAAAAATAAATGCCATAGAATTAATTGGAGGTATCAAACTCTATGGTTAAATACAAAGTTAATTTGAAATTTAAAGATACTTCTAAGTCTTTAAATGAAATAATAACTGAAGTATTAAAAATAGAATTACAAAAGAGATTAAACATAACTTGCAATTATAAAGCAATCGAGCTACCATGTAATCATACTCATTATTCCCAAATAGAAGGGAGTAGTAATTAATGGTAGGGAATGGTAGTTTTAAAGTAGGACTTTATATAAGATTATCAAGAGATGATGGGAATGTAGAATCTGATAGTATTGTAAGTCAAAGAAGTTTACTTAATCAATATGTTAAAGAAAACAATTATATAGTAGTAGATGAATATGTAGATGATGGATATTCAGGAACTAATTTTGATAGACCATCATTTAAAAGGATGATGAAAGATACCCGCTTAGGCAAAATCAACATGATTATTACCAAAGATATGTCAAGATTAGGTAGAGATTATATAGGTACTGGAGAATTAATTGAAAAGTATTTTCCAAATAATAATATTAGGTATATAGCAATTAATGATGGCATAGATACTTTTATAGATAACACTAATAATGATATTGCACCTTTTAAAGCCATAATGAATGATATGTATGCTAAAGATATATCTAAAAAGATTAAAAGTAGTTTACATTCTAGAATGAAAGATGGTTTATATGTATCAGGCAGATGTCCTTTCGGGTATATGAAAAATCCAAATAATAAGAATCATTTAGTAATAAATGAAGAACAAGCAGAAGTAGTAAAACTAATCTTTGATTTAGCACTCAAACATAATACATATCACTACATAGCACAATACCTTACTAAAAGAAAAATTAAAACACCAGCATCCTACTATAACTATGTATGGAATACAAAATGTATAAATGAAAGTTGTATATCACAAAAATATGGAGTATGGGTAGATACTACTATAAAGGCAATTTTAACTAATAGAATATATACTGGAGATGCAATACAAGGTAAGACTAAAAAGATTAATTATAAACTTAAAAAGACTGTTAAAAATAATCCTGATGATTATATTATAGTAGAAAATACACACGAGGCAATTATTGACAAGAGTACATTTAATTATGTACAAACAATACTTCCTAAAAATGTTAAAAGACCAGAGAAGAAAAGATTTTACTTATTAGATGGAATTTTATATTGTGGGGATTGTAAACACAGAATTACAATTAGATACCAAAATAAGACAGGAAGAAGTTATACTACTTGCGATTATTATAGAACATATTCAAAATATCATGTCTGTACAACCCATACAAATAATTATGAAGTATTAGAAAAGGTTATTTTAGATAATATAAGAGAAGTATGTAAAAAGTATTTAGATAAAAACAAGATAAAAGAAGATATTAGTAATATAAAACTTGAAGATAATACATTAAAGATTAAGAAACAAATCGAAAGCCTAGATTTAACTAATAATAAACTAACTGAAAGCCTAGATAAAACATATATGGATAGATTAAAAGGTATTATTGATGAAGAACAATATTTAAGAGTAAGTGAAAATATAAAAAAAGAAATAGATAATAATAAAAAGAATATTAATAATCTTAAAAATGAAAGTATGGAATTTAATAAAATAGATAATAAACAAATAGAAAAATACATAAATGAATTTTTATCATTAAATAATCCAACTAGAGAATTAATAATAAATTTAGTTGAAAAGATTTATATCTATCAAGATAAAAGGGTAGATATTATATTTACATTTAAAAATGTTACATAAAAATTGTATCAGGAGATTCTCTTTGGTCAATTGCTAGAAATTTTAATACGACTGTGGATGAAATTAAAAATGCTAATGGTTTAAGTTCCAATTTACTATCTATTGGACAAGTATTAATTATACCTTAAGAAACATTTTGTTTCTTTTTTTGTGGTATAATATTTTTAAGGAGATAATGATATGAAAAAATGTAGTGATTGTAATGTAGAAATGATTGATAATTGTATTATAGAAGGTCAACATCCATTTGAATTAGGTGCTGATGGTAGAACAGATATTTCTCTTCATGTTCCTACTGGAGAAAAGGCTAGTATACTAGGTATTAAATATGATAAAGTTGATAAAATGAAATTAAAAGCTAGATTCTGTCCAAATTGTGGAAAAGTAGAATTATATGTTAATCCTTCTGAAAAAAAATAGAAACAATAGTTTCTTTTTTTTTACCTTTTTACATATAAATTAATGAGGTGACTTTATGACATATACAGTTAAACGTGGGGATACGTTATATGGAATAAGTAATCAGTTTGGTGTTTCGGTTGTTGATATTATGAATCTTAATAATTTGAAAAGTACTACTTTAAGTATAGGACAAGTATTAAAAATACCTTCTTCTTCTGGTTCTAATCCTTCTAATGTTTTTACTTATACAGTTAAACAAGGGGATAGTTTATACAATATAGCACGTCGTTATGAAACTACTGTTGATCAAATTATAAAGCTTAATAACTTGTCTTCTAATTTACTATCTATTGGACAAAAACTACTTGTTCCTGAAACAGATGAATCTGTTACTAGTCTTCCATCATATATTAATTATACTGTTAAACGTGGAGATACTTTGTATTCTATTGCTAAAAAGTATAATACAAGTGTAAATGATATTCTTAAAGATAATAACTTAAATACTACTTCATTAAGTTTAGGACAAAATTTAAAAATTAGAACTACTGGTACTACTGCAATAGAAGAGTGTTATGGTGAAGAGTTTATTCCACCTGATAATTCTATTACATATACTGTGAAAAAAGGAGATAGTCTGTGGAAAATAGCTAATCAGTATAATACTTCTGTTGATAATATTAAACTCAAGAATAATCTAACGAGTAACAATCTAAGTATAGGTCAAATATTAAAGATATAGGAGGTGATAATTTGACAATAAGAATAAGTGAAACTGAAAAACTAAAAAATGATTCTGCTTATCAAACTTTTTTAAATAATAATCCTGGAATGGGTAATGTAAAAGTAAGAGCAACCTCTGCGAGTGAAGCTTTTCCAGTTAGTGGAGTTAATGTTACTGTTAGTAAAGTAATTGGTGATAATACAATAATATTTTTTGAAGGTAAAACTGATGAAAGTGGTATGATTAATGGAATAAAACTTCCAACTCCATCTAAAAATACTAATGATTTAGAAGTGCCTATTTTTACTACATATAATCTTAGAGCTGTTTATAATCCTGATCAATTTGATAAGACATATGATATTGCTTTATGTTGTGGAATAGGTGCAGTTCAATATATAAATATTACTCCTAAAATTAATCCGGAGGTGAACTAATATGGCAATAAGATATCCGGTAGTACCTAATCAAATAACTGTTCATTTAGGTAAACCAGATGAAGCTGCTCGAGATATAGTTGTTCCATTTACTGATTATATTTCCAATGTTGCTTCTAGTGAACTATATCCTACTTGGCCAGTTAACTCTCTTAGAAGTAATATCTATGCGATTATTTCTTTTACACTAAATAGAATTTATAATGAATGGTATCAAAGTAAAGGTTATAACTTTGATATAACTAGTTCTCCTATATATGATCAAACTTATACTTTAGATAGAGTAATTTATGAAAATATAGAAAGTATTGTTCAAGATATATTTAATGATTACGTAGTTAAAGGTAATCAAATACAGCCATACTTTACTAGATATTGTGATGGAAGAAAAACTACTTGTGAGGGACTTTCACAATGGGGAACAGTTAGTCTTGCAAATCAAGGTAAATCGCCACTTGATATACTTAAATTCTACTATGGAAATGATATTAAAATAGTTAATGATGCTCCTGTTGGAGATAATACTTCTGGTTATCCTGGTTATGTTAATAGACTAGGAAGTGTAGGTAATCCAGTAAGTGCTATTCAAAGGGATTTAAATAGAATTAGAATTAATTATCCAGTTATTCCTAAAATAGAAGAGACCCTTGGAATATACAATATAGAAACTGAAAATGCAGTAAAGAAATTTCAAGAAATATTTGCTCTTCCAATAACTGGTAATGTTGATAAAGCAACTTGGTATAAAATAAAATATGTTTATACAAGTGTTAAAAAGTTATCTGATTTATATTCAGAAGGACTTAGTCCGCAAGAAGCAACATTTTTATATAAAGATGAATTAAAATATGGAGATACTGGCATAGAAATGGAATATATTCATTACTATTTAGATGCTATATCATTTGTTGATCCTGATATACCTCATTTAAAAACTAATTCTGTTTTTAATGATAATACTAAAGCTATGGTAATGGCCTTTCAACAAAAATATGGTCTTCCAGTAACTGGAGTTATTACTTATGCTGATTGGAAGATACTTCAAGAAGTATATAATAAATTATTAAAATCATTTCCAAGTGAATATAGTGCTTATGTTAATGAACTTTATCCTGATTACTTTTTAAGTAGAGGTACTAGTGGAGATGATGTTAAACGATTACAAGGATTCTTACTAAAAATATGTCAGTATGATAAATCAATTCCTGGTGTTAGAGTTAATGGAATATTTGATGAATTAACAGAAAATTCAGTTAAAAAAATACAAACTGATTATGATTTAGGAGTAACGGGATTAGTTGGACCTTTTTCATGGAGAAAAATAGTTGAACTATCTAAAAGAAAATAACTTATTTAGTTATTTTTTTCTTTTTAAAAAAAATATATATAACTATTAAAATATTTGATATAATATATATAAAAGAATAGGAGGACTATATGAATCAAAGTAATCAAACTACAACTCAAACTTCAACTACACCTCAAAGTGCACCTCAACCTCAGGTCGCTGCTCAAACTGTTACAACACCAGTAGCTACTGCGACTGCACAACCACAAGTGTCTCCTCAGCCTGTGCAAACACAAACACCAGTTCAACCAGTACAAACTGTAGATGAAGATAAAGTTTTAAGAATTAATAAAAAAGTAAAAAAAGCACCATTTGTTTTATTATTCCTTTTTTCACTAGGACTACTAGGAGGTGGAATATACTATTTCTTACAATCTAAAGCTAAATATGATAATTATGTAATTATTGGTGCTGACTTACAAAGAACTGAAAAATTATTTGAAGCAGGAGTTCCATATTATATAGGTACATATAAATACGTTGTTGATGGAAAAAAATATACATATAAGTATTCTAAGAAATTTGAAGGTTCTCCTGATAAAGTTATTCAAATTAGATATAATCCTAAAAAACCATCAGAATTATATGATAGTCGTGAAACAATGTTTTTCCTTATTATTGCTACAAGCGGTGGATTAATCTTCTTAGTTACATTTGGAGTACTAATAGCAAAAACTGCTAAAAAAGAAGAAAAAATAGTAGTAGCAGTAGTATTTGATAGCGCTACTTGTGTAGGTGGAAGAAAAATATATATGAAAACTATTAATCAAGATGGTACAGCAATGAAGCCAGAAGAGGAAGAATATTATTCATATTTTACTGATAAATATGAAAAGTTTCCTGTAGGNNAAGAGTCAAATTTAACTTATTTAAATACAATAAATCAATACTAACTGAAAAGTTTAATGATGTTGTTACAGTACAAATAAATAGTTTTAAATTAGATGATTTTATTTTTCTTAATTAGGAGGTAGTTATATGGCTCAAAAAAGAGTTTTAAAGATGAAAAGGGGTCCTAGAATAATATGTAAGATTTTTATTACTTTAGTTATTATCTTTTTAATTCTTTTAATAGCATTCTTATATGTTAAACATAAAATAACAAGCGCTGGATATAGTGAAGAAGCATCTATTAGAATTATGAAAGAATTTAAAATAGAATATGCTGTTAATAATCCAGATAATAAAACATTAAATAGAGCTTTTGAGAGTAGTGATTATAAAGAAAAATACTTAGATAAATATAAACAAGTTAAGTTTTTTGATCAAGAACACTTAATAAAAAATATTAATACTCTTTTAGATAGAGGATATAGTACTCGTGATATATCAATAATACTTGCTCATGGCAATGATAATGATGTTACAGAGTTTGCTAAAAAAGATATGGTAAAGTATCTTGAAGAGTTTTATAGTTATGATTTTGCTAAACTAAAAAATTATGATAGATATGTTAAATATATGGATGAAGAAGGAGACGATGAAGAAACAACTATTATAATGGTTAATCTTGATTTAGATAAAGATAATTATGATACACCATTTGATGTTTCTAAAGATCAAAGTTTGACAGTACTTGCTAATAAGCATCATGAGTTAGGAAAAAATTATGTTCCTAATAATTTAGTTACTGTAAAGGAAGAATATACTAAAGATAAAGATGATTCTATAAAAGGTAGGAAAGAAGCTGTTGATGCAGCAGTAGAGATGATTAATGCTGCTAAAAAAGATGGACTAAATCTTTTAATTAATTCTGGATATAGAAGTTATGAAGATCAAAAAGATGTTTATGATACTTACTTTAAACTTTATGGGCAAGAATATGTTGATAAGTATGTAGTTAATCCAGGATTTTCTGAACATCAAACAGGTCTTGCTTTTGATTTTGCTAGTGGAAGTAGTAAAGTGTTTAAAGAATCCAAAGAATATGACTGGATGATTAAGAATAGTTACAAGTACGGATTTTGTTATCGTTATTTAAAAAAGAAAGAAGATATAACAGGTATAAAGACTGAAGCTTGGCATTTTAGATACGTTGGTAAAGACGTAGCCAAGATTATGGACGATGGTGATTTAAGTTTAGAAGAATATTATGCAATTTATATTGATAAATAATTTTACTAATTGAAAATTTGTGTTATAATTTATAAAGAATAGGAGGGTGTTTATATGTATCCATTAGGAGATCAGTTTTTAGTTGATTATAGACGTGCTAAGTCAGATCCTAAAAATTGTGTTACTGGAAAATATTATAGAATCTCAATAATAACAGATAGAGTTGTTCGTTTAGAATATAGTCCTAGTGGTATATTTGTAGACAAACCTACTCAGCTTGTACAAAATAGAAATTTAGGTACACCTCTTTATACTATTAGGCAAGATACCACTATGGTTCAGGTAAGTACTAAATATTTTGAATTAACATATATGAAAGAACAACCCTTTGTTGGAAATAATGTTAATCCATCAAAAAATTTAAAAATTACTCTTGCTAGTACTATTGATAAAGATAGACAAAGAGATTGGTATTATAAACATCCTGAAGTAAGAAATATGAAAGGAAATATATCTGGATATGATATTCCTTTAAATGCAGCTAATGAAAGAGGGTTATACTCAATAGAAGGTTTTGCTTCTTTTGATGATAGTAATAATAAATTATTAGAAAAAGATGGTACTTTAAGTGATAGAGAACCTGGTAGTATAGATATTTATGTATTTATGTATGATAAAGATTTTAAAGAGGCTTTAGTAGATTACTTTAAAATAACTGGTTTTCCCGAATTATTACCTAGATATGCTTTAGGAAATTGGTGGAGTAGAAATCTTGCTTATGATGAAGAGGGAGTTAGAAATATAATTTATAATTTTGAAAAGAAAAGAATTCCTCTTTCTGTAATAGTACTAGATCATGGATGGCATAATAGAGAGTTTGATACAAAGAAGGATTTAGAAACTGGATTTACTTTTAATAGTAAATTATTTCCTAATCCACAAGACTTAATAAAAGAACTTCATGAAAAAAATATTAGAGTTGGACTTGCTGTTAATCCAGAAGAAGGATTTTATCCTATTGATCCTCTTTATAGTAAGGTTGCTGAATATTTAGGTGCTTCTGGCAATAATCTTATTCAGTTTGATCCTTTAAACCCTAAATTTTTGGATGTTTATTTTAAAATGTATTTACATCCTTTAGAAGCCATGGGTGTAGATTTCTTTTGGAATGATTTTAAAGATACTAAGAGTATTACTAAGATGTGGTCTATGACTCATTATATGTATCATGATTCTGATAGATCTGCTAATAAGAGAGGACTTGTTTTATCTAGAGGTTCAATAGTTGCTCCTCAAAGATATCCAGTTATATATGGTGGAGATACTGAAATTACTTGGGAAGATTTAGCTAAACAAGTATTTACATATATAAATGCTGCTAATATGGGTATTTCTTGGCTTAGTTTAGATGTTGGTGGTACTAAAGGTGGAATTGAAGAAAGTGAACTTTATATTAGACAAGTTCAACTTGGATGCTTTTCTCCAATACTTAGATTTCATGGTGAAGGTGGCCATTATTATAAAAAAGAACCATGGGTTTGGGAGGCTAAGACTACTAATATAGTTGCTGAATTCTTAAGACTTAGACATAGATTTATACCTTATTTATATACTGAGGCTTATAACTATTCAAGACTTGGGATTCCAATTATTCAACCATTCTATTATAATTACCCTTGGTGTTATGATGATGAATTATATAAGAATCAATTCTATTTTGGATCTCAATTATTAGTTTGTCCAATATTGACTAGAAAAGACTCAATAATGAATCGTACAATACATAGATTTTATATGCCAGATGGTATTTGGTATGACTTCTTTACTGGTAAAAAATTCCCAGGTGGTAAGAAGTATGTATCATTCATTAGAGAAGAAGATTATCCAGTTTTTGCACCTGCAGGAGCTATTATTCCTCTTTCTAATAAGAGTGATAGAAATAATATAGGACTTGCTACTGAAATGGAAATACATATTTTCCCAGGAGTAAGTAATATGTATACATTATATGAAGATGATGGAATAACTTCTTTATATAAAGAAGGATATTTCTTAAAAACTTCTATCGATTATAACTACTTAAGAAGTAACTATACAGTTATCATAAGAGCTATGGAAGGAAAAAGTGGTATAGCTCCTGATAGACGTGATTATAAATTAGTATTTAGAAATACGAAACATGCTGATAGTGTTAAAGTAATGTTTAATGATCAAGAAGTTAAGAGTGAAAATTATACTGATGGTAATGACTTTATTGTAATGCTTCGTGGTATTCCTACAGTAGGACAATTAACTGTTAACTGTCGTGGAAAAGATATTGAAATAGACGCTGTACGTGTTATTAATGATGATGTTGATAGTATCTTAATGGATCTTCAGATTAATACTTATCTAAAAGAAGATATTGCTGGAATTATATTTGGAGATCAAACTATTCAGAAGAAGAGAATCGCTATTAGAAAGCTAAAGAAAAAAGGTTTAACTAAAGATCATATTCAATTATTCTTAAAATTACTTGAATATATTTCAGAAGTTTAGTATAATAGCTGTAATGTTTTTGAGATGTTTGTAATAGTAGTAATAAGGAAGCTTTTACAAGAGAATTTGTGGTTGGTGAGAACAAATAAAGTAACTTTATGAACTTGATTACTTAAAAAATATGTCGGGTAAGACCGTTAACTCTATTAAGATGCATAGATTATCTATGAATTAAGGTGGTAACGCGGGAATACTCGTCCTTATAGGATGGGTATTCTTTTTTTTAGGAGACCAACTATGA
>DLOU01000012.1 GCA_002477275.1 Caryophanales bacterium UBA7476 | reverse complement strand
ATTATTTCCCGGGAAATAATTTTATAATAATTTAACAATCAATGTTAATAATATTAAATTATTATTATAAATATTTATGTTCCACGTGAAACATAAAAAAAAAGAGTTTTATTACTCTTTTTTTATCCATTTGATTCAACTGAATCATTATTGTCATCATTTGAAGATGAATTATCATTATCGACATCACTATTTGAATCAGAATTTTCTAATACCTGTTCTGCTTCTTCAAATTTTTCTACTACAGCAACATTAGCAACCACTTGATCATCTCTTAACTTAATTAATCTTAATCCTTGAGTTGCACGCTTTAATGTAGAAACCTGTTCCAATGGCATTCTCATAACCATACCACTATCAGTAATAATCATTAAATCCAATTTTTGATCTAAAGTAATACGTTTAAGAGCAATCATCGAACCATTCTTTTCAGTTAAATTCAATGCCTTAACTCCTTTGCTTCCTCTATGAGTTAATCTATATTCCCCAATATCAGTTTTCTTTCCATAACCTTTATCAGTAACAATTAAAATCAAATCATCAGAATGCATTACCTCGCCGCCAACTGCATAAGCACCATCTAATTCAATACCTTTAACACCAGATGAAGTTCTACCCATTGGTCTAGCTTCTTCCTCATTGAATCTAACTAATCGACCATTACTTGCCCCAATAACAATTTCATCATTACCAGTTGTCTTTCTAACACTAATTAATTGATCATTTTCACGTAAATTAATGGCAATCTTACCACTATTTCTAATATTGTCATACTCTTCAATAGCAGTCTTTTTAACTAAACCATTCTTTGTTATAAATACAAGATATTTATAATCATTTTCTTCAGAAGAAATATTAATAATCGAACTAATGTTCTCTTCTTTTTCTAATGGTAACAAGTTAATAATTGGTAATCCCTTAGATTGTCTGCTAAATTCAGGAATTTCATAACCTTTAATTCTATATACCTTTCCCTTATCGGAGAAGAATAACATATAATCATGAGTTTTAGCAGAAATTAAATGTTCCACAACATCTTCCTCATTTGTGGACATACCCTTAATTCCTACTCCACCACGATTCTGAGTTTTATAAACATCAGATTTTAAACGTTTAATATAACCTTTATTAGTTAAAGTAACAATAATATCTTCAACAGGAATTAATGATTCATCTTCAATATAATCAATAGCAGTCATATCAATTGAAGTACGTCTTTCATCACCATATTTATTCTTAATATCTAATAATTCATTCTTAATAATATCTAATACACGTTTTTCGTCTGCTAAAATCGATTTTAAGTCATCAATTAACTTCAATAAGTCATTTAATTCATTCTCAATCTTTTCACGTTCTAAGCCCGTTAAACGACGTAATTTTAATTCAAGAATACTATCTGCTTGAATTTCAGTAAAATTAAACTTAGAAATTAATTTTTCTTTAGCCTCTACATCAGTTTCAGCATTTCTAATAATAGAAATAACTTCATCTAAATTATCAAGAGCTTTCTTATAACCCTCTAATATATGAACTCTTTCTTCAGCTTTATTCAAATCAAAACGAGTTCTTCTAATAATAACTTCTTTTTGATGATCTATATATTTGGAAATAATTTCCTTTAATCCTAAAGTTTTAGGAGTACCCATATCAATAACCAAAAAGATAATACCATAATTAATTTGGAAATTAGTATGTTTATATAAGTTATTTAAAACAACTTGAGGATTAGCTTCTTTCTTTAAAGAAATAGTAATCTTAACACCATCTTTTAAATCAGTATGATAATCAGATATACCCTCAATAGTTTTATTATGAACAAGTTCAGCAACTTTGTTCTTTAAATCCATAGTATTAACGCCATATGGAACTTCAGTAATAACAATTTGATGATGATTTCCTACTTCTTCTATTTGAGCTCTACTTCGTATAGTTATACTACCTCTACCAGTCTCATATGCTTGTTTAATTCCAGAATTACCAAGAATAATACCACCAGTAGGAAAATCAGGTCCTTTAATATAATTCATTAATCCCATAGTATCAATATCAGGATTATCAATATAAGCTACACACCCATCAATTACTTCACTTAAATTATGTGGAGGAATATTAGTAGCCATACCAACAGCAATACCCATAGAACCATTAACTAAAACATTAGGAATTCTAGAAGGTAAAACAGTTGGTTCAGGACTAGTTTCATCAAAGTTAGGCATCATATCAACAGTATTCTTACGAATATCTCTAAGCATTTCCAATGAAATTTTAGAAAGTCTTGCTTCAGTATAACGATATGCAGCAGCTCCATCACCTTCAATATTACCAAAGTTACCATGTCCATCAACCATCATATATCTTTGGTTAAAATCTTGTGCAAGCCTAACCATCGCTTCATAAATTGAACTATCACCATGTGGATGATAATGTCCCATAACATATCCAACAGTAGTAGCACTCTTTTTATGAGGTTTATCAGGAGTATTTCCCTCTTCAAACATTGACCATAAAATTCTTCTATGAACTGGTTTTAAACCATCTCTTAAATCAGGAATAGCACGAGAAGTAATTACACTCATTGAATAATCAAGGAAAGAATCACTAATCTCTTTTACTATATCATTAACATCATGAGTGTCTCTTTCATGAAATGTTCCATTAAATTCTTCTGAATTTGATTCATTTTTTTCTTCTTTTTCTTTATTTTCTTCTACTATTTCAGAAGTTTCTTCTAAATTTTCTCCTTCATTATTTAATTCTTCATTATTCATCAACACTCACCTCCTAAATATCAAGATTTTTAACAAATCTAGCATTTTCCTCTATAAATTTTCTTCTTGGTTCTACTTCTTCACCCATTAATTTAGTAAACATAGAATCAGCAAGCATGCAATCATCTACAGTTATTTTTCTTAAAATACGTTTCTCAATATCCATAGTTGTTTCATTTAATTCTTCTGCATCCATCTCTCCAAGACCTTTCATACGAGCAATTTCAGCTCTTTGACGAACATTTTCTGGAAGAGTTGCAAGATAAGCTTCTTTTTCTGCTTCATCTAATACATATTTTCTTGTTTTTCCATGCATAATTCTAAATAAAGGTGGTTGAGCAGCATAAACATGTCCAGCTTCAACAATTGGTCTAAAGAAACGATAGAATAGCGTTAAAAGTAGAACTCTAATATGAGAACCATCAACATCGGCATCGGTCATGATTATGATTTTATCATATCTTAATTTATCCAAATTAAATTCATCACCTATACCAGTGCCAAATGCAGTTATAATAGTTCTAATTTCTTCATTTCCTAGTGCTCTATCAAGTCTATTTTTTTCAACATTTAGTATTTTACCTCTTAAAGGAAGTATGGCTTGTGTCATTGAATCTCTACCCTTTTTAGCAGAACCACCAGCCGAATCTCCCTCGACTATAAATATTTCAGATACTTTTGGATCTTTACTCTTGCAATCAGATAATTTTCCAAAGAAGTTTGTTACAGCTAAATCACTTTTTCTAGTAATTTCTCTTGCTTTTTTAGCAGCATTTCTAGCTCTACATGCAAGCATTGCTTTTTCAACAATTGCTCTAGCTTCTTCTGGATTTTCAAGTAAAAATTTTTCAAATCCTTGTGAAAATACATTATCCGCAAGTTTTCTTACTTCAGAATTACCAAGTCTTCCCTTTGTTTGACCTTCAAACTGAGGATTTGGATGTTTACAAGAAACAATCATTGTAAGACCTTCTTTAACATCATCACCAGTTAAAGACTCATCTTTTTCTTTTAAAATATTTGCTTTTCTAGCATAACTATTAATAACTCTAGTTAAAGCACGTCTAACTCCTTCTTCATGAGTTCCACCATCATGAGTATTAATATTATTAACAAATGAATAAATATTTTCATTGTATCCAGTATTATATTGCATAGCTACTTCAAACATTACATCATTTTCTTCACCTTCTAAGTGAATAATATCTTCATGAATAGGTGTTTTTCCTTGATTTATAAACTTAACATACTCACTGATACCACCTTCATATAAGAAAGTTTCACCAGTAGTATCTTCTAAATCACGATCATCTCTTAAAGTTAATCTTAATCCCCTATTTAAAAATGCTAACTCTCTAACTCTAACCATTAAAGTATTATAATCATATATATCAGTATCAAAAATTTCTGGATCAGGTTTAAATGTAACATAAGTACCTGTTCTATTTTCTTCACAAGTATCAATTACACGAAGTGGTTCAACTGTATGACCACCATTTTCAAATCTAATATAGTTAACTTGACCATTTTTAAATACTTTAACTTCTACCCATTTAGATAAAGCATTAACAACACTGGCACCAACACCATGAAGTCCACCGGATACTTTATATCCTCCTCCACCAAATTTACCACCAGCATGTAATACTGTATAAACTGTTTCAACAGTACTTTTACCTGTTTTAGGATGTACATCTACAGGAATTCCTCTACCATCATCTTTAACAGTAATACTATTATCTTTATTAATAATAATTTCAATATTTTTACAATAACCAGCTAAAGCTTCATCAATGGAGTTATCAACAATCTCCCATACTAAATGATGTAATCCTTTTACATCAGTAGTACCAATATACATTCCTGGTCTTTTTCTAACAGCTTCTAATCCTTCTAAGACTTGTATTGCCGAAGAATCATATTCATTTTCTACTTTTTCTTCTAAATCCATATCAATGCCTACTTTCTTACAATATTTCCATCAATAACTTGAAAAACATATGCATTATCTAAAAATTTCTTATTGATATTTTTTATATCAGTTGTAGTAATAATAGATTGTATATCTTCTTGCACATATTTTAAAAGTCTATTTCGTTTTTTTATATCTAATTCACTAAATATATCATCAAATAATAATAAAGGCTTAGTTTTTAATATTTTTTCAAATATATTAATTTCTGATATTTTATAAGATAAAACAGCTAATTTTTGTTGTCCCTGTGAACCAAATAACTTTAAATTATTAGAATCTAAATAAAATGAAAAATCATCTCTATGAGGTCCAAATAAAGTCATACCATTATTTAATTCTTTAAAATAATTCTTTTTGTATACTTTTCTTAATTTTTCACAGATGTATTCTTTATCATAACTTGATAAATCAACATTTGGTTCATATCTAATTTGTAATTTTTCTTTGCTAGAACTTATTTTATAGTAAATATCATTAATATTTTCATTAACTAAATCAATATATTCTTTTCTCATTTGATATATAGTAACTGCTTTATCTATTAATTTATCAGTTAAAATATCAAAATAATTCTTATCAGCTAATGAATTTGAAAATAAAGTTTTTAAATATTCATTCCTAGTCTTTAATATTTTATTATATTCATTATAAGTAATTAGATAAGTTTTTGATAATTGACTAATTTGTATGTTAAGTATATTTCTTCTAACACTAGGGGAATTTTTTATTATCTCTAAATCATCAGGTGTAAAAGAAATAGTCAATAAATTTGAAATATAATCTGAAGTTCTGCGTATAGAAGTTTTATTAACAAATAAGCTTTTCTTACCTTTTTCAAGATCTATTTCAAGCTCTTTTATAGTAGACTCATCTTTTACTTTACCTTTTACAATAGCTTTTTCTTTATTAAATTTTATTAAATCAGGCTCATTAACTACTCTAAATGATTTAGTCAATGATAAAAAACTAATTGCTTCAAGAATATTTGTCTTTCCTTGAGCATTATCACCTATAAAAATATTCATACCTTTATTAAGAGTAATACTTAGTTTTCCATAATTTCTAAAATTTACTAAATTTATTTTTGTTAATTTCATTAAAACACTAAAATCCGACCAATAAAATCACCTATTCCCCTAAATGGTATTCCTATACATACGTTAATATTATACCACAGACGAGCTTAAAAAGCTATTTTTTTAACAATTATTTAAAAAAAAATAATAAAAAAAGAATGAAATAA
>DLOU01000053.1 GCA_002477275.1 Caryophanales bacterium UBA7476 | reverse complement strand
CTATTCATAGTTGGTCTCCTATTTAGAAAAAAGAACTTTTTCTGACTTATATTGTCTTATTATAATTTCTAAAACAACAAATATTATAATTAAAGTTGAAATAATCATTAAGAATATATGTAAATAATTTATTATTCCCTTTGATGCTTCAGTAAGAATTAATGAATAATTAATAAATGGAATTATAGATAATAAATTACTAGATTTTATATTAAGCATAAAAGCTATCATTCCTGGAAAGAATGAAACAAATGTAAGTGGTGTTAATGAACTCTGTGCTTCTTTAAATGATTTACACCTACCAGCAACCGCAATACATAAGCCACTTATCAAGAATGAATATATTATAATTGTTAAAATTGAAACTAGTATACTACTGAAAGAAAGTGTTAAGTCTATATCTTCAAAAATAGAAACAAGCATGCCAGATATTTTTAAAGATATTAAAGCAAATGCTAAACTTAATATACCAGTTACAATTGATGAAATAGATACACTCAAAAATTTACCAATAATAATATCTCTCGATTTAATAGGAAAAGTAAGTAATGTTTCAAGTGTTCCTCTCTCTTTTTCTCCTGCAGTAGAATCAGTAGCTGGATAAGTAGCTGAAACAGTTATTGCCATCATAACAAATATAAATGCATAACTAACTAAAAATTCTTTATAGTAATTATCTTCTGATATAGTATTCTCTTTCACTGAAATTATATTTACCACTTCATTAGAATCTATACCATTTTCACTTAAATACTTATCTTGAAGATAAATCTTATAAGCATCAAAATATTCACCTATTAATTCTCTAGCAAAAGCTGCCTTTTCACTAGTTTTATAGTTTATTGTATAAACATTCTCATCTTTAGTAACATATAAATCAATTTTTTCTTTTTTATACATTTTTTCAAGTTTCTTCGTAGAAGATTCTACATAATCTATCTTATAACTTTTTAAAATACTTTTTTCAGTTTCAGATAATGAATAATTAAAGCCAATCTTATTATATTCATCAACTTTTTTATTAAGTTCACCATCAAAAATAAACGATATGCCTATTATTATAAAAGGAATAAAAAATGGTATAACAAGCATCATAGCAAGAGATTTTTTATCTCTAAGCATCTCTGTTTTTTCTTTCTTTAAAATATTTAGTATATTTCTCATAACTCACCCTTATTTTTTTCAACAAAATCTAAAACATTTAGATATGTCTCTTCAAAATTATCTAAATTAACATTAAACCAATTAACATCAAGTTGATTATTAAAAAAAGTATATTGTCTTTTAGCATAATGTCTTGAATTCTTTTTTATATTGTCAATTGCAACATCTAAACTAACTTCACCATCAAAATATTCATATAATTCTTTATAACCTATACCATTAATTAAAGGTTTTGAATATATTTTATTATCATAAAAATATTTAACTTCATCAAGTAACCCTTGATTAACCATTACATCGACTCTTTTATTTATTCTCTCATAAAGAATATCTCTATCAACAGTTAAACCAATTATTAAATGATCATAAAGTTTTACAGGTTCTTTATGTGTAGTTTTCTCCTTATCTAAGAATCTTTCAAGTCTTACTCTATTATTAGGATGTATATCACAGTTTTTATCTTTTTCAAGTGCCATCTTATATAATTCTTCATTTGAATAACTACTATAATCATTCTTACCACTTTCTTTATCCAAATCATAATCATATAATGCACTTTTTAAATAAAGACCTGTTCCACCCACAAAAATAATATTTTTATCTTTGTATTCTTCAAGTAATTTTCTAACATCTTTTTGATAATCATATATACTATATTCTTCATCTACATTCTTAATATCAAATAAAAAATGAGGAACACCTTCTTTTTCTTCTTCTGTGACTTTTGCAGTGCCAATATTTAAATCTTTATAAACTTGCATAGCATCTGAGTTAATTATTATAGCATCATATTTTTTAGCAAGCATTATACTCATTTTTGTTTTTCCAACAGCAGTAGGCCCAACTATAGCTAGTATCATAAAACATCACCACCAATAATTTCAAAGAAAGCTTCTCTTAAATTACTTTTTTTAGTTTTCTTTAAGATATTTTTTACTGTATCATTTTCTATTACTCTTCCTTCTTTAAGAATAAGTAATTTATCACAAATATTCTCAATTTCCTCCATATGATGAGTAGAATAAATGATTACTTTTCCATTTTTCTTTTCTTCTTTTACAAAGTTAGAAATAATCTCACTAGAAATTATATCAAGACCATTAGTAACTTCATCTAATATATAATATTTAGGATTATGAATAAGAAGTCTAGCAATATTAACTTTTTGAGATTGTCCAGTAGAAAGATGTTCAATTCTTTCGTTCATAAGTTTTTCAATTCGTAATTTTTTAAGTATTTCTTTAATTTTTTTATCTTTTGATTTTGAATCAATATTATAGATATCTAGACATAAATCAAGTAATTCATATGGAGTTAAACTTTTATAAATCTGTGTATTTTCAGATAAATAACCAATATTTTTCTTTATATCTATTTCATTATTTAAATAATCAAGTCCATCAAAAGATATATTACCAGATGTTGGGGAAAGAATACCTCCAAGCATTCTTAAAAGAGTTGTTTTCCCAGCTCCATTAGGTCCCACAACACCAATAACTTCTCCATCATGTGCTTCAAAAGAAATGTCATAATCAGCATAATAATCTTTATTATCAAATTTTTTATATATATTTTTTACAGTTAACATATTATCTCCTCATAGACTTATATTATAATAAGTTAAAAACAAAAACAAGAGCAAAAGAAAAAATCATCAAGCGATGATTTATTATTTTATTTAAGCTTGTGGAGGTATAACTCCGTCTGTTGCAGGAACAACAGGAACTACTGATTCAGCAGCAGGTACTGGAGGTACAACTGCACTAGCAGCTGGAACTTCAGGTACAACAGAAGGTACTACTTCACTTGTAGCTACTGGGGTAACTTCTGGTGTTGCAGGAGCAACTGTTGGAACAACACTAATACTTTGTGTATTTTCTAAAGGATCAGCTCCACCATATATCTGATGGCTAGACTGATTTATTTCAATATTAGGGATTATTTGACTTACTCCTCCATAAATTGAAGGTGCAGGTTCTTGTGTTGCTGGAGCAGGTAAAACTGATTCAGCAGGTGCTACTTCAGGTGCAGCTGGTGTTACTTCAGTTGGAACTACTTCTGCTGGTGCAGGAATAGTTGATGAAACAGTCATATCAACTGGTGCAATTGGTTCAACACTAGGAACTGGTGTAACTTCTGGAGCTGTAGTTTCTACTGTAGGTAGAGGTTGAACTGTTGGTGTTACTTCTGCTGGAGTAGGTACTGCTTCTACTGTTGGCGCAACTTCTACTGGAGTAGGTACTACCTCTGCTGTTGGTGCTACTTCTACTGGAGTAGGTACTGCCTCTACTGTTGGTGTTACTTCTACTGGAGTAGGTACTGCCTCTGGTGTTGGCGCTACCTCTACTGGAGTAGGTACTGCCTCTGGTGTTGGCGCTACTTCTACTGGAGTAGGTACTGCCTCTGCTGTTGGTACTACCTCAACAGGTGTAGGTACCGCTTCTGCTGTTGGTGCTACTTCTACTGGAGTAGGTACTGCTTCTGATGTTGGCGCTACCTCTACGGGAGTAGGTACTGCCTCTGTCTCAACTGGTACAGGAGTAGCATCTAATTCTTGAGGTACTTCAGGGTTTACACTTCCTGGATTTTCTTGTTCTTGTTGTTTTTCTTTTTTATTTTTTCTTGATGTAACAATAAATATAATTAAAGCAACGATTAATAAAACAACTCCAAAAGTAATTAGAAGACCAGGAATTGTTTTAAACCAGCTTAAGTCAAATTTCATATAATCATTCTCCCTCTATTTTTATTCTATAAATAATATAACAAAAAAACATTTTATTTGCAACAACTTATTTTTTTTGACATTTTTTTAACTGTTAAAGTCATTGAAGTATTGTAAATTAGGTTTACATAAGGAAAAAGTAACTTTTTCTTTCTTTACAGGATGAATAAATTCTAACTTATATGCATAAAGAGCTATTTGAGTATTATCCATCTTTCCATATCTTTGATCTCCACATAATGGATAACCACGTGATGAAAATTGAACTCTTATTTGATGATGTCTTCCTGTCTCTAATTTTATTTCAACAAGTGTTTCGTTTTTTTCTTTATTAATATCTAAAACTTTGTAATGAAGAATGCTTAATTTTCCATCTTTTTCATTTGTAACAATAGTATTACCATCATTATTTTTCTTAAGATAATCTTTAAAAGTCCCCTCTTTTTCTTTTAGTATTCCATGCACTACAGCAAGATAAGTTTTATCAAACTCATTTTTTCTAATTTGATCACTTAACCTACTTGCAGCTTTACTAGTTTTAGCAAAAACCATTACTCCACCTACAGGTCTATCAAGTCTATGAACAAGCCCTAAATAAACATTACCAGGTTTATTATACTTTTCTTTAATATAATTCTTTATCAAAGTCAGCATATCAATATCACCTGTATTATCAGCTTGACTAAGTATATTAAATGGCTTTTCCACTACTATTATATGATTATCTTCGTATATTATATTTAATTTAATCATTTTTTTCCCATCTTCCATATATTCCACAAGGTAAAACTAAATTATTGTTTTTAATTTTTAGTCCAACTTCTCCACAAGTTATTATACCTTTTTTCTTTTTATCCACAGTAAGTGTTAATAAATTTGAAAGTACAGAATATGAAAGTCCAGTAGTATAAGAATTAATTAACACAAATAGTGGATCGTCACTTAATATTTCTAAACAAAGATTTAAAAGATCACTTAAGTCTTTTTCAATATCCCACACTTCACCATTAGCTCCTCTACCATAGCTTGGAGGATCCATTATAATAGCATCATACTTATTTCCACGTCTAATTTCCCTCTTTACAAATTTACACACATCGTCAACTAAAAATCTTATTGGTTTATCTTGAAGATTGCAAGACTTTACATTTTCTTTACACCAATCAACCATACCTCTAGAAGAGTCAACATGAACAACCTCAGCACCTGCGCTTAAACACGCAACACTAGCTCCACCAGTATAAGCAAATAAATTAAGCACTTTGATCTTTCTTCCACTATTTCTTATTTTATTAATCATAAAATCCCAGTTATAAGCTTGCTCAGGAAAAAGCCCAGTATGCTTAAATCCCATCTGTTTTATATTAAAAGTTAGATTCTTATATTTTATATTCCAAACAGGATTGAATTTTCTCAAGTTTTCCCAATGTCCTCCACCTTTATTACTTCTATAATATATAGCATCAATCTTCCCTTTATATTTTTCTTTTAAATCTCCAGTATTCCAAATTATTTGAGGATCTGGTCTAAGTAAATAGACATTTCCCCATCTTTCTAACTTTTCTCCACAAGATGCATCTATTATTTCATAATCTTTCCAGTCTTTAGCAATTTCCATATAACCACTTCTTTCTTAATCTATTATAAACCATATTACCTTTATTAAAAAGTAATTTCTCTTGAGTTTACAAAAGAGTTAGAAAAATCTAACTCTCTATTTTCTTTATTAAAATATTACTACCTAAATCAACATTTTCATAATCATTTAATTCTCTATTTTTAACAATATTTTTTTGAATAACAGTCGTAACTATTCTTTCTACTACTGAAAAATCTTTTTGTTCTATTAATTCATTAACTACTGGATTATAAAGATCCATACCATAATAACTATGTAGTATTCTTAAATCTTTAGAATCTAAACACATAATCGCTCTATCAACTTCAGAAATAGAAATGTCAAAATCCGCATAATAAGAATAGATATTACTTATTCTTCTTTTTCTCTTTAAGAATCTTTTTTTTATTTCTTCTTCGGTACTCTTATGTTGAACACGAACAATTTCTCTTTTTTCTAAATAATTTTTTATTCTTTTCATCGCAGTATTTTCAATTTGAGATACTCCTTGTTTAGATAAAACTGCATCAGTATAACCTTCTTTAAATAAAAGTATTCTAGTTTCTTCTAATGTAAATACTCTACCAAGAAAACCATATCTATATAATAAAACTCTTTTTTGAACCCTATTTAAACTACATTTCATTGCATTAAATAAGTCTTCTTTACTACAACTAATTAAAGAGTGTTCTTCTGGAGTATCATCAGTTGATGGAATATATAATACTAATTCAGTTCCATTCTCATCTATAGGTTGTTCTAAACTTATAGTATCAATTGTTAAATTTTCTAATTCCATAACTTTTTTTTCAGATATATTTAAATATTCTGCAATATCTAAAATACTAGGAATACTTTTCATACTATTAGCAAGTTTTGCTTTCAAATCTAAATATTTTATTAAACTATTAAATTTATTAAATGGTAATCTTATATTTCTTGATTTAGTAACTATTGCATATGTAATACTTTGTTTAATCCACCAAGTTGAATAAGTTGAAAATTTATATCCCCTAGATGGATCAAATTTATCTAATGCTTTTATTACTCCAAAGACTCCTTCTTGCATTAAATCTTCTAAAGCAAGTCCTCTGTTTTGATATCTTTTAGCTATACTATGAATGAGTCTCATATTTGCTGTTATTATGTTATTTCTAGTATTATTATCATGAGTTTCAAAATATAAATTAGTTAATTTTTTTTCTTCTTCTATTGATAATAAAGGTACTTTATTTATATCATTTAAATATATTTTTAAACCATCATATGTACGAAATTCTGAAAGATTTATATCAGATTCACTAACAACATAATTATCCCTATCCATATTTTTATTAGTTACATATGAATCAAGCATCATATAAACATATGGATGAACATATTGTCTTTGTAATAATTTAAAATTAAAAACTTTTTCTAAGGATATACAAACCTTATTATTATCTAATAATATTTTAACAAAATTGTCATCAAAGCAAATATTATTTGATTGAATATATTCAGATAAACTATTTAAAAATTTTAAAACTACAATTACATTATCAGTATTAAAATCAATATTATAAGCCTCAATATACCTTTCTACTTTATTTTTCATTCAACCTAATTCCCCTTTTTCTTTGTCTTATTTCTTTTTGGTAGATTAAATTCTATAGTTTTTAAAATACTTAGAATTTCTTTTCTATCTTTAAAAGAAGCTAAATTCTCATTTTTATAATCACCTGTATAAACATCATAACACTTAGACAATACCAATCTATCAGAAGGTGACAAATTTGAAATTGCCTTATCAACTTCAAATTGAGTATTGTTTGTAAAATAATCATATAGATTTCTTGGTAAAACAATTTCTTCTAAAGTATCTATTTTTTCTTGTTCTTTTTTATCATCTATTTTTTTCTTTAAAAGTGGAAAAACTCTATATGCAGCTTGTCTTTTAACATCAATTGATGGTGCTAAAGGAGTTACAGCAAATATATTATCACCAAAACATTTTTTTAATGTATCTTTAGCCCACGTAGGAAGTTCATAAATTGATTTAGATAAAATTATCACATCAGTAATTCTAATTAGTTTAACTAATTTTAAAAACTCCATATTAATTTTATTATATTCTTCTCTCTTTACAGGATCAGTTATAATAATTTTTTTTATTATAGGCTTACTTTCTCTTTCTTTCTCTTTTATAATAATTTTCTTTAACTTCTCAGCAGCCCTTGATTCTATTTGTTCTATTCTTTGTCTAGAAAGTACTGTATCCCTAAGTCCAATTTCACATAATTTTGAACTAACTTCTTCCAATCTATATGGTCTTCCATCATATAATCCTGTCCTTAAAAGAAGAATTGTTCTTTCTGTTTCACTTAAATGAGAAAGCCAACTATTAATTCTAGAATAATCACCATATATTGTTTTTTCTTCAGGTGATAATGTATCTGTATCTTCTAAAAAATCAATAAGTCTACTATCTTCATCCTCACCTATAGGCATATCAATACTAACTGAATTAAATTGTAAATATAATCTTTCGTATTCAAGAATTTTCATCTTTGGAATACCAGTTTTTTTACTCAACTCATCTAAAGATAAAGTTCTACCAATTTCTCCCTCTAGTTGAACTTTTTGTTTATGATAATTTATAATTCTCTGTCTTAAATTAGCTGGAAATCTAACATTAGATGAATTATCTTGAAGCCATCTTAATATTTTTTGTTTTATCCAAGGAGTTGCATATGTTGAAAATTTTGATTTTTCTGGATCATAATCTTCTAGAGCTCTAATTACCCCTTCATTTCCAACACTTATTAATTCTAAAAGATCAATACCCTTAGTTTTTCTATAATAAAAAAGTGCAATATTAACAACTAATCTAAGATTAGCTTCAACTAATCTATTTCTTATTTTTAAATCTTTTGTTTCTCTATAAGCTTTGAAAAGTGTTTCTTTTTCTTCTTGTGTTAGTAAAGGTATTTTCCCTATATTATTTAGATACTGTTTAGTAGCATCATCAACATATACTGCATCTTGAAAAGATTTATCATCAACTTCTTCTTGATCATCTTCATAGTCAAAAAACAATTCATCAGAAAGAAAGTAACTACTACTTTGAATAAGTTTTAAGGCAGAACTATTAAGTTTACCAAAATACATTTCATCTGACTCAGATACTTTTTTTAGAGTACTATCAAGATCAAGAGTTTCTTTTTTAATCATATTTTCTAATTCTATATTAAATGTAATACCACATTTATCTAAAAAGATTGCAAATTTATTTAAAGAATCAATAGCGCTATCAAAATCACCATGTAAAAAGGTATTGCTTAATAAAATTAGAGAAATATCCCCACTATTAAAACTTTCTTTCACAACTGAATAAAAAACATTTAATACTTTTTGAAAATTCTCTTCTTCATTTTTAGTTTCATCAAACGTTTTTTGAACAACATCCATTATTTGTTCATCAGTTAAAGAAAGAAATTTAAAATATTCTTTTACCCTTTCAAATATTTTTTCTTTCACAGTTAGCCACCACTCTCAAAAATTTACATAATATTATATAACTTTTTTGAAATAAGTCAATCAAATACTTACCTAAAAAAAGGAACTATAAATAGTTCCTATAATTATATATGGTGCGATTGCTAAAGGGGTTTAACACACCTAATCAAAAAAATAAGTTCATCAATATTTGATAAACTAATTATAACGCTATGAATTATTTTGTGCAATACCTATCCAAATTTAATATCTTTATATTTTTTTAGAAGTATCTGTATTTTGGTATCCATCAGTTAAAATCTTATCTTATTCAGTTTATATTGATATTATAATTTAAATTTTAAATATGCATCATAATAATGTTTCAAGAAAGGTAGCTACTCCATCTTCATCATTACTTTTAGTAATATAGTCAGCATGATTTTTTAATTGAACAGTTGAATTTTCAACTGCAACTCCAATGCCAGCAATATCAATCATGGATATATCATTGTTATCATTACCGATTGCTATAGTATTTTTAATAGGAATATCTAAATACTCTGCTAACACTTTTAAAGATTTGCCTTTTGATGAATTAGAACTTATCACACTAAACCACAATTCTTCTTTGTCTTCTTTTGATGAGTCAACAATGCATAAATTAGATTTGCGTTCAATAGATGATTTATATTTTTTAACTAGTTCTTTTTCTTTGCTAATAATCATAATTTGCTTTATCTCTTTTTTAAATAATTTATCGACATTATTATCATCTAATAAAATCTGTGAATCATTTCTAGTAAACATTGTTACATATTCAGTATTTTCTGATACGAACATAACTCTAAGCCCGAGCTTCTTTGTTTCTTGATATATTATTTTACATTCCTCTTTTGGTAAATATGTAGAATAAATATTTTTTTTATTAATGTTATCATAAATTTCTGTTCCATTAGATGATATTAAATATTCATTTAAACCTACTTCATTTGAAACCTTTAATGTATAATATCTAGGTCTTGCAGTACAAATAACAACAATATTTCCACAGTCTACAACCTTTTTTATAATTTTTTTGGTTTTATCAGAGATATTACCATCAGAATGTCTTAATGTACCATCACTATCAATTGCAATTAAATACTTCATATTAATCTTTATCCATATTACTTATTTTGTTATATTCTTTAAAAATATCAAGCATTTCCTCAACAATCACCTTGTTTATTGGATTATCAGGTATGCTATCTATTAATACTTGTTCAACGTTTTTAATTGGGAAAGTTTTAACAGTAAAATTACCATCTTTTTCCCAATCATCTAATTTTGAATTGTTCATATCAAATTTAGCATCAGTATTTATAATATAATAATAAATATCATTTTTTCTATTTTTACCAGATCCATGATAATTTTTACTATAATAAGTGATTTTTTCAAATGGTTTTAATTTAGCATCTTTTATTTCTATTCCAGTTTCTTCTGCTATTTCTCTTAATAAACATTCTTCTAAACTTTCGCCATCCTCTAAATGACCACCTGGAAACTGATAAGTTTTATGAGAATAGCCTAAAGTTATTTCATTATTGCTATTAATAATCAAGCCTTTTGTTCTAGTAACCACCTCATCAATATCTTCTAATTTTAAATTATCATAATTATATAATATTTCTTTCATACGACCACACTCCATTCTTTAATCAACTACATTATATCACATTATCTTAATAATTTTCTACTTTTGTTAAAAAGAATATCATTATATAACTCATATTTAGGATACTTTTCTAGCCACATTAATGAGTTTAAACAATCGAAAAATAATAATCTGTCATCAATTTTATCATTACTTATCGTTTCAAAATTATTTTTTATAAAATTCATAATGTTTCGAAAATCATAATCAGTTAATATAATTTCCGAATTAGTGTTAAAGGAATTAGGATTTCTTGACATACGATTTATAGGATCTAATTCCCTCTCAACAAATGATCGTTTTATTTTTTCAAAATCAATTATTGATATCTCATTATTAGCATTAACTAAAATATTATTAAAATGCAAATCTCCATGAATTAATCCAGTTTTTGCTCCTTCAAATAATTTTGGAATTATATTTTTTAATTCATATAAATAATATATTTTTTCCTTATTTAAAATATTAGACTCTATAATTTTATTTAAGTAATTGTCATATTCTTTTAATATCAAATCTAAGCAATTATTATCAAAGCGTGAATTATAATCAAGGGAATGTAATTTCTCTAACTTTTCCAATAATTGAACTAATATTTGTTGTTTTTCATTTTCCTTTAATAATGGCCACTTTAATAATAATGATTCTCCATTAATTTTTCTTTCTAAATAAAATACATATGGAAAAGACTTTTTTGTAAAATCACTAAATATCACCTTTGGAATAAATTCTAAATTATCATTATTTAATAAAAAATTCACTTCTTTTATTGTATCATTATCTTTAACAGGATTATTAACAATTTTCAAAATATATCTATCATTTATCATAAAAGCCATTCTACTATAACCAGAGTTTATTTGCTTTATACTTATTATTTTTTCATTTATTTTTTTTTCTATTTTTTGTATTATCGTTTCATTCAGCATAAAATTACCTCTTTAATACTAATTTTTTATCACCTTTTATTAAATTAATATAATCATTTGGAGTATTTATATTGACAAACCCATCTCCTACATTAACAAAAGTTCTATAATTTTCAAATTCATCAAACAAATGGTAAAGTGAATGTAGATTATCATTTGCATTATCTATCACACTTTTTAATAGTTTATAATTATTTACTTTTACAGCAATAATAGCATGTTCGTTACCATAAAAGCTTATGTTTTCACATATATCCTTTATAATTATATCCATTGTTTTTTCATCATAAAATGTATCTCCATATAAATAAGTTGTTGAATCGTCAAGATAATCGTAAGCATACTTTTTATGAAAATAATCATCATATTTTGAAACTATCCTCTTTGCATATTTACTTTCATGACTTTGATTACTTGACAATATATATATATCATCATTTGACCTTTCTAAAATCATTCTAATAGTCCTATCAATTAATCTTTCATTGTTAATAATAACTTCTTGTTTCGTAATTCCAAGATAATTATTCCATCTTGTTCCCTTTCCATCTGACATTATTATAAATTTCATAAATCCTTGTATG
>DLOU01000044.1 GCA_002477275.1 Caryophanales bacterium UBA7476 | reverse complement strand
AAGTATAATATAACATATAATTATGCTTTTACTAATACTTTCTTTTGAGCATTTGACAATATTTCAGAAAATTCTTCATCAGTAATAGAATCATTTTCTTCAAAGAAAGACTTAGAAAGTCTAACAACTTCATAAATATCATAATGTTCAGGATTATATCCCATACTAATTATTTTTCTAATAAAAGCACTTTTACCTGAATGAATTCCTAAAACTATTCCATCAACATCAACTCCATAATCAACTGGATTCATTATTTCATATGTTTCAGGATTTTTTATTATCCCATCCTGATGAATACCAGCTTCATGCCTAAATGCATTAAGACCTACAACTGGATAATTTTTTTGAACAGGATTACCTGTTACTTCAATAACAGTATCGCTTATGTCTTTTATCTTTTTAGTATCTATATCAGTATAAGCCTGAAACAAATCACCACGTGTCTTTAATACAGCAACCACTTGTTCCAAAGCAGTATTTCCAGCTCTCTCACCTATTCCATTAACAGTACACTCTACTTGGTTAGCTCCACATCTAATAGCCGTCATAGTATTACTAGTAGCAAGTCCTAAATCATTGTGACAAAGAACAGACATTTCAACTTCATTAATTCTACTATGACCTTTAATATATGTTAGAAATTCAGTAAACTCTATTGGAGTAATAAAACCTACAGTATCTGGAATATTTATTACATTAGCTCCTGCTTCAATAGCAGTATCAATAACTTTACATGCATAATCCTTATCAGTTCGAGTTGCATCCTCCAAAGAAAACTCTATATACTCACATTTACCCTTAGCATAACTAACACATCTTCTTACTATTTCAATTACTTCTTCTCTCGTTGAATGAAGTTTATCTTTTATATGAATATCAGAAGTAGCAATAAAAACATGTATCCCAGGTTTAACAGCATCTTTAACGGCTTCATAAGCTACATCTATTTCAGATTCTTTACAACGAGACAAACTAACTACTATTGTATTCTTAACGTTTTTAGCAATATCTTTAATAGTTTCAGAATCTTTTATATTACTTCCAGCAAACCCTGCCTCTATTACATCTACTCTCATCTCATCCAATTTCTTTGCTATAACAATTTTTCCCTCTTTACTCATTTTATAATCTGGAGCTTGTTCTCCATCTCTTAATGTTGTATCAAATATTTTAATTTTTCTCATAATATCTCTCCTCTCAAACAAAAAGACCTATCACTAATAATAAATAGTAATAGGTCATATTTAAATACACGCCATAAATAACCTATTACTAGAGTCGTAATAATAGGCCTAATAAAAGAGCATTATAAAATTTTACATTATTATTTTTCATATTAACTCCTTTAAAAGAAAAACGAAGTCCCAAATAGGTGACTTCGTTTTAAAACGTGTAGGTTTTACCCCTTCAAGGCTAGGAAAAATTCCATACTTGAACTCACAAATAAATATTAACACTAAAATATTTTTATGTCAAATACTAATCTACATCAGTACGTGATAATATATCAGCAGCATCTTTTCTTAATAAATTTGTAACAGGAAGTAATCCAATTAATAAATTAAGACCATATATTAAAGCAAAACTTAAAATAATTACTTTACTATTTATAACGTATTGTGACCCTATAAAACTAATCTTTGATACCTCTTTTAATATTGAAGACATAATTATAACACCAGGTACACCAGTAATAGTAGTAATTACAAGTATTTCACCCATAAACATTTTATAAATATCTAAACGTTTAATACCTATAGCTCTTTTTATACCAATTTCTTTTACTTTTGTTAAGAATGAAGCTCTAATCATAAAGAATATCTCTACAAATGATATTATTAATAAGATACCAGAAATAATAAGTGAATTTTTAACAGAAGTCTTATTAGTATTTATATATTCATCTCTATGCATTTTATAAACATCTTGTGCATTATATTTATCACTAACTAATTTATCTATTATTTTGTTTTTATCTTTGGAATAAATAGTAAATCCTTTATGACTCTTAAGTATTAAATAATTAATCATATTACTATTAACATAATAAGAATCATCTTCATAATTACTATAATAATAACCAACTACTTTTAATTTTGTATTATTTATTTTTTCACTTATTTCTTTATTTAATGGCATTTCATCTTGATGATCAATATTAACTAATACTTCATAATCATTTACTGGATAATTTCCTTTTTTAAGTTCAATATTAGCGCCTTCATATAATTTATATAAAGAACTATCATTTTCCTCATTTTTCTTCAAAGTATCATTAAATAATATTTTTTGAAACTCATCTTGATTAACATATAAAGATGGACTATTTCTATCAACAACACCAACTACTTTATACTCTAAATCATTAAGTTTAAGATTAAGACCAACTAATTCTTCATAACTATTAACTCCTATTAATTTAAAAATAAATTCTTCAGAAGATTTATAATTTCTTTCAAAAACCAATTTATCAAGAACAACCTCATTATTATTAGTTGGTAAATTTCCAGCTACTAAATCTTTTTCTTCAATCATAGAAGTTGATGAAACTGACAATTTTAATGAACCATAAAGATTCCTAAATTGATAAAGTTCATCTTTCTTTACTTCAAATTCAATTCTTGAATTTCCAGGTAATACATACTCAATTCCTTCATAATTTTTTAGATAATTATATTTATCATTACCGTTAGTATTAACAAATACATAGTCTTTATTTACAAATACAAAGTCTTTATCTTTAACTTCAGTAACAGCTAAAATATTACTAATAGAATATACAATAAACATACTTGACGCTAAAAATCCTAATAATAAAATTTTCTTCATTAACTTATAATTTAATACTCTATTAAAACCATCTTTTATCATATTAAATGGATTATATATAGAAGTATATCTAAGTTTAGTATTATTTGAAAGCTCTGATAAATCAAAATCACTTTGTAAATAATCTTCTTCAGTAATCTTCTTGTAAGTATCATTAACTACTTCTATAGAAGAATCTTCATCAATAACTTCAATTCTATCACTATTCTTACTTCTAATATAAATATTTCCATTTCTAACTATTACATCTAATTTTACTTTTTCTTTTGTATTTGAATATACATCAATATCATAATTTTTATCTTTAATATTTTGATGATTTTCAAAGTCTTTTAGATAAATCTTATTATCCATTCTATAATCAAGTTCATCTTCTTTATTATCTTCAATTATATTTATTATCTTTCCATCTTCTAAATTAACTATTTTAGATGCATAGAACTTAGCTAAATTCTTTTCATGTGTTACGAGTATAACTAGTCTTTCTTTAGAAATAGCTTTTATAATATTCATAATTTCAATAGTATTTTTACTATCAAGATTTCCTGTTGGTTCATCAGCTATAATAACTGATGGATTTTTAACTATTGCTCTAGCAATACCTACTCTTTGTCTTTGACCACCAGAAAGAGCTCCAGCCATTCTATTTCTAAAACGATACATATCTACTTTTTGTAGTACATATTCTACTCTTCTTTTAATTTCTGATTTATTTTTAATTCCAATCATTTTAAGTGATAAAGCAACATTATCAAATACACTCATATCATTTATCAAATTATAGTCTTGAAATATATAACCAATATTAAGTGTTCTTATCTTATCCTTTTTATAACAAGACATTCTTGGAAGTCTTTTTCCATTAATATAAATTTTTCCACTATTAATTCTATTAAGTCCACCTATAGCATTCAAAAGTGTTGTCTTTCCACAACCAGATTCACCTAAGAAAGCAACTAGTCCTGTATCATCCAAAGTAAGAGAAGTATTATCTATAACATGAATTTGATTTCTTTTAAATCTGTTGTAATATTTATTAACATTTTCTAATTTTATCATATTATATCTCCTCTCTATATGTTTCAAGTGCTGATGCTTTAAATAATTTTCTAGAATACCTAGAAGCAATAAGAATAGACATTACAGCAAGTATTAAATAAACTAATATATAATCTTTTAATTCAAAATATCCTATTAAACTCTTTATAAATGAAACTTTTATAATATTTTTATTACATAAAACTATAAGAATAATAAAGCATGAAAAACTAATTGTTATATCATTAAATAATTCAAGCATAAGTAAATGTTTAGAAACTCTTCTAGTAGATCCAAGTATTCTTATTATTGAATAGTAAACATTTCTAGATTTTAATACTATTCTTATAATGAAATATGATATGAAGAATAAAACAATTATTGAAATAATGAATGATATAACTTTTAAAATTCTTATTACTCCAGCAAAGTCTCCCATAGGAGAAAGCATCATATCTTTGATTATATATGTATTAAATCCTAAATTCTTTAACTCATCAGCTGTATTATATAGATCATTAATATCTTTTACAAATACACTTGCTTGATATGGTTTAGTAACAAATAATCTATTGTAATCTCCTTCAGATATTAAAATTGTATATTGATAATTTTCATATTCTTCTTTAGGAAGACCTGTATATTTATTAAATATATTTTTATATGTAACCATTGTTGGAACTACATCTAAACTAGCATCATAGTATGTATTTTTTAAATATATATGAAAATTATTACCATAACACTTTTCTTTAGGGCAAAAACTATTAAAGTTTTCAGTAATTATTGCTTTACCATCTTCTGCATATTGATTTGGAAGAACTCTAAAAGGAAGAGTTGTTGATGTATTTTTATAAGTCTTATTATTTACAGTTAATGATACAGAACTATACTTAATATTATTATTTTTTCTAGCTATATCTAAAACACTGTCTGATGCATAAATACCATAGTCATAATATTGAAGTTTATCATCATAAACAAAACCAACTACTTTTAAATTTCTCTTAATCAAATTACCATCATAGTCTTCCATAGTAAAACTATATTTAAATATATCTTCATCTTCTACAATATAATTAGATGAATTAACTTTTAAAACTATTTCATCATCATTTTCAGGAAGTCGCCCTTTAGATATTTTTAAATCACTAGGAATAGATGAAACAGCCCCTGACATTCCAAGATAATCACTACTTAAATTAACTGAAATATCTGAAAATAAATCATCTTTAGAAATAGATTTTATATTAGAAAGATTATTTATTTTGTTGTAATCTTCATCAGTAAACTGACTTTTATCATTTTTATTTATAACTATTCTATCAGCACTAGCATTAGTAAAGTATGAATTTGTTCCATCATTAGATGAATCAAAGTCCATCTTTCTAATAGATGAATAACTTGAAAATACTAATAATGTTAAAAAGAAATATACAAGTGTTAAAAGAATAAATTTAGTTTTAATATTAAATGTATTTCTAAGTCCTAATAGAAGTTTATTCATAAAAGTAATATTTTTATATTCTATTGCTTTTATTTGATCTTTCTTAGTTTCTTTTAATACTTTATCTTCAATGATCTTACCATCACTCATGGTAATTTTACGTGTTGCATATTCTTCTACTTGTTCATAGTTATGAGTAACTATTACCACAAGTCTTTCTTTAGATATTTCTGAAAGAAGTTTCATAATACCTTTAGCACTTTTTACATCAAGATTACCAGTTGGCTCATCAGCAACTATTATTGGTGTTTCTTTAACAAGAGCTCTTGCAATAGCTACTCTCTGTTTTTGACCACCTGATAATTTACTAGCTTTAGTATTTTTATATTTTGTAAGTCCAACCATATTAATTACATCAAGTACTTTTTGTCTAACTTCTTTTTTCTTATATCCATTAAGTAGCAAAACAAGTTCAACATTTTGGAATACTGTATAACTATTTACTAAGTTAAAGTTTTGGAAAATATTTCCTATATACTTTCTTCTATATTGTTCTAAGTCTTCTTCACTATAATGAGATGTTTCTTCTCCATTAATATACATTTCTCCATCTTCATAAGAATCCAGACCGGAAATAACATTAAGTAAAGTAGATTTACCACTTCCAGACTCACCAGTTAAAACTACAAATTCTCCTATATTTAAATTAAGGTTTACTTTTTCAAAACCACTACTAATACTGCTTTTATTATAGTAATATTTAGATACTCTTTTTAATCTAATTAAATCCATAATACACCTCTCTACAATAATTATTATATAACTCGTCTCAAAGAAACTAAACTAATTATACTATTTTAAATAAAAAAAACTATCAACTTTCGGTTGCAAAAAGAAAAAAGATTGATTTTACTCGATATCAATCTTTTCAAAATAACAATTTGGAACATCAAATCTTAGTTTTTCTTTCTTTAAATCCGTATTATGAAGAATATGATGCATCATTCTAATAGGTCCATTATGAGAAACTATTAATATTTTTTTACCTTTATTCTTCTCTAATACTTCGTCTAAAAATTCTTTACACCTATCATAAATATGACTAAGTTTTTCTACTCCTTTATCACCAGAATCTAAACTATAATCCCAATATTTTTCATGATCAAAATCTTTTGAAGGAGTACCTTCGTATTCACCCATATCCCTATCTAATAATCTATTATCATTAACAATAAGACATTTATCAGCAACTAATCCAAACGCAGTCTCTAAAGCTCTAAAAAGTGGTGAGGTATAACATATATCACAACCTAACGAAACTATTGTTTCCCTTAAAACTTTTACTTTATTAACTCCATTTGTATTTAAATGAGTATTTTTAGAAGATTGAATTATTCCTTGTCTGTTAAAATCAGTTTCAGAATGTCTAACTAAATATACAGTAGTCATATCCCACCTAAAAAGAAATTACATGATACTTTTTCTTTCCCCTTCTTATAATTACATATTTTGATCCTATAGCTACTTCTTTATTAATATTAAATTCTAAGTCAGTTATTCTATCACCATTTATATAAATTGATCCATTAGAGATAAATTCACGAGCTTCTCTTTTACTTGAGCAAATAGATGCTTCTACAAGTAAATCAACTATATTTTTTTCTTCACTTATTTCATAAGGAGTAATACCATTAAATGCTTGTTCAATCTCTTTCATGGATAAGTTTTTAATATCACCACTAAATAACGATTCACTTATTTTTAAAGCTACTTCAAAACTTTCTTTACCATGTAAATCAGTTATTATCTCACGTGCAAGTATTTTTTGAGCAACTCTTAAATGTGGCGCTTCATTATGCTCTTTCATAATATCAATAATTTCATCTGGTGTTAAGAAAGTAAACACTTTTAAGTATTCTTCAACTTTAGAATCATCAGAATTAATTAAGTATTGATATAATTCATAACTTGAAGTTTTATCCTCATTAAGCCATAAAGCATTTCCTTCACTTTTTCCAAACTTTTTACCAGTAGCATCTAATATTAAAGGCATAGTAAATCCATAAGCTTGTTTACCAGTCATTTTACGTATTAAATCAACACCAGTAGTAATATTACCCCATTGATCAGAACCAGCAGCTTGTAAGATACAATTTTTTTCATTAAATAAATGTAAAAAATCATAACCTTGTATTAATGTATAAGCAAATTCTGCAAAAGTAATACCAGTCTCTAATCTTCTTCTAATAATATCTTTATCAAGCATATAGTTAACATTAATATACTTTCCTACATCTCTTAAGAAATCAGTAAATGAGAACTCTTTCATCCAGTCATTATTATTAACAACTTCAACGTCTCCTCCAACTATTTCTTTAACTTGTTTTTTAATACCTTCTAAGTTATTTTCAACAACTTCTTTTGATATTATTTCCCTTTCAGAAGTAGGTCTTGGATCGCCTATTAAACCAGTTGCACCACCAACTAAAAGTATAGGATGATGTCCTGCTTTAGCAAGTCTTTTAGCAGTGACTAAACTCGAGTAATGTCCTATATGAAGACTATCAGCAGTAGGATCTGTTCCCCAATAAAAAGTAATTTTCTCATTGTTTAACTTATCCTCTAAATCATCTCCAGCTATATCTTTAACTAACCCTCTCCATTGTAATTCTTCAAAAAATGTCATATTTTTCATAATTATTCCTCCATCATCTTCTTAGCATTACTAGTACCTATTCTACTAACACCAAGTTCTATATATTTTAAAGCATCTTCCTCTGTTCTTATTCCACCTGATGCTTTTACTTTTAATTTATCATTTTTGTATTTATTAATTATTTTAATATCTTCTATGCTTGCTCCTCTTGTACCAAAGCCAGTACTAGTTTTAATGAAATCTACTCCTGTTTCATTACAAATCTCAGTCATTTTAATAATTTCATCTTCATCAAGATAACAAGTTTCAATAATAACTTTTAATACTTTATCTTTAGTTACTTTTCTAAGTTCCAAAATTTCATTCTTAACATAGTCATAATCTTTATCCTTTAAAAAACCTACATTAATAACCATATCAAGTTCATCTGCACCATTCTTAATTGCATCTTTTGCTTCTTCAACTTTCATCTTTGTAGTATTAGCACCTAATGGAAAACCAATTACAGTACAAACCTTAACATCAGAATCCTTAAGTAATTCACTTGATAATGAAACATAGCAAGGATTTACACATACAGTAGCAAAACCATATTTTTTCGCATCTTTACATAATTCTTCAATCTCTACCTTAGTTGAAGTACTCTTTAATAAAGTTGAATCCATATATTCATTCATAATTACCTCCTAAAGAACAAAAGATTTAAGT
>DLOU01000040.1 GCA_002477275.1 Caryophanales bacterium UBA7476 | reverse complement strand
TTTGTCAACAGTCTGAAACAGAAGTTAATACTTCTGTTTTACTATTTATAATAAACATTTTTTCTATCTACAACTATTACTGGCCTTATACCATAGTCATCTTTATTATTTCCTGCTGCAGTTGTTATTTTTTTGTTTTTTGCATCAAATACCCAAGCATTATGTTTTACAGACGATGATACTTCTTCAATCCAATAGCCATAAGTACAATTACTAAGATTTGATATACTACAAAAGTCATCTGTTCTTTCGAATAAGAAATTATATGTTGTAGAATTAACACTATTTGTATGTGTTGTATCATTATATATCGTAGTTATACCAAGTGCACTTTTTAATTCACTTAATCTTGGGAATCGTGCTGAGCGATCCTTATATTCAAAATTTTCTACTTTTTTTGCTCCACTTTCATCTAATATATTTACCTTATGATTTTCGCTATCACCTGGAAGTATTAATGATGTATTTTTCCAAGATGCTGTTGATGGTAATGATGAAAAAGCTGTTGAAGGTTTTGTTTGATATGTTACAACCCCACCAGATGCTGATGAATCATATGCAACACTACTACTTTTTTGTGCAACTGGATATGTTACACCGTTCTCATTAATAGTTTCCGCATTACTAAAATAAATAAATACAATATTGTTACTATTCGTATCTCCATTTTCTGGTGCTAAATAATAAAATCTTTCATTTTCTGTATCGAATGCTCCATCTCCATTAACATCACAATCGAATGCATCCCCAACTTCTAATGTATCACCACTATATAGTTTACCAAAACTATAATGTAATGCTGTTGATTTTTTACATATTGTATATGATTTAATTTCGAGATTATTTAATTCTTCTTCAACTTTATGTGTAAAATCGGATGATGTTTTTTTTCTAAAAGCAATTGTACTATATAACATTCCCATTATTAATATGGCAATAATTAATATGCTATAAATAATTGTAGAAATTGCAAATCCTTTATTATTTATCTTTTTCATATCCTCACATCCTAGTAATAGTATAACATTACTTTTTTAAAATAACTACTATCTTTTCTCCATATTTTTTGGTTTTTACTTCTTTTAATGAATCAGGTATCTTAATTTTATTTATATTGTCTGTTTCACAAACAATTATTCCTTCTTCATTTATCAAATCGTACTTGCAAATCAAATTTAATGCTATACTTATATAGTTTTCTTTATATGGTGGATCTAAAAATACTATATCAAATTTATAATCATCTTTTAAATATACTAAGGCATCCTCATAATCTTTATTAATAACAAGTCTCTCTTCTTTTATACTAGATAAATTTTCTTTAATAACATTAATACTTATTTTGTTCTTATCGACAAATACTACGTCTTCTGCTCCCATACTGAGTGCTTCTATACCTAATGCACCTGATCCTGCAAATAAATCTAATATAGTACTATCTTTTACTTTATTTTGAATAGTTGCAAATAAAGATTCTTTTACCCTATCCATTGTTGGCCTTGTTCCATTTATGTCAAAACCTTTTAATATTCTTCCTTTATATTTTCCTTGAATAATTTTCATTTCTTATCTCCAATTATCTCTCTTAGTATTCTATTAATACTTAATATCTTATAATTAATTCTATTCTCAAGATGTTTATATTTCCTTATATCATAATCACTACTTATATCTTCGTTATATTTGATTTTATTTAATAACTCTTTATTATTAGATATTTTATTTTGAATTTCTTTTATCTCAATAATATCATTATCTTTATTTAAACTATTTTTTAAATTTAGAATCAAAGTATTTAAGTTCATATAATCACCACTTTTTTAAAAGAAAAACACTCATATTTCAGAGTGTTTGAAGGTGATGCGCACAAACATCGACCTAGAAATTCTAAAATATATCTTTAGAATTTCTAATATTATATTATCAAATCTATTTAATAATTGCAAGTATTTTTTTTAATTTTTTATTATATCTAAAAATTCCTTTATAAGTGTTATATTATTATTCATTTTCTTTAATTTGTCTTCTGTCGTTAATTTATATTTTTTTCTCATTTCTTCTTCCATAAACTTTATATATGATGGATTTCTGTTTAATATATTATACCAATATGAATTTTCTTTAAGATATCTTTTTAAATTTGGATTATTATCTATTTTTATTTTTAAATCAACTCTCATTAATCTTCAAAATATTTGTACATCGGTCTTGCTTCGTAAGGAGTGTCAATTTTAGCACCTTTTCCTATTCCTATTTCTTGTAATAATCCAATTGCTTTTTGCATACTTTCTATGTTACTTTGCACATTATTTAAATCTATTTTTTTAAGTGTATTTACTATATCGTTTACAGCAAATGAGTCTTTTTTAACAAAATATTTATTCCATACTGAGCTATTTTCTCCATATATATTATATAACTCATATAGTTTTTGCCAACTAATATTATCATTTATAACATTCTCAGCTAGTTCTGGATGAAGTCTTGCAAAGGCTTTAAAATCTTCTTTTGACATCTTATCACCTATCAAATTTTACGTTTTAAATAAAAAAATAGAACATAAAGTTCTATTTTCAGACTGTTGACAAA
>DLOU01000035.1 GCA_002477275.1 Caryophanales bacterium UBA7476 | reverse complement strand
AAAATTTTACCGGAACTCAAATAATTAATAATTTTAAATAAATAAAATTATATAATTTTTTTATATAATGTGTTATAATAACGACAGCTTGGAATTAGACACATAAAAAAAGGAAAGAAGGAGTCTATATGAATGATACAATAGCAGCTATATCTACTGCTTTAGGTATAGGAGCAATTTCAATAATTAGAGTAAGTGGAGAAGATTCAATTGAAATAGTTAATAGTATTTTTAAGGGAAAAGATTTAAAAAAAGTAGATTCACACACAATTAACTATGGACATATTATAAATGAAAATGGTGAAATTATTGACGAAGTACTTGTATCAATAATGAGAGCACCAAAAACTTTTACAACAGAAGATATAGTTGAAATAAATACTCATGGAGGTATAGCGCCAACTAACAAAGTATTAGAATTATTACTAGAAAATGGTTGTCGCTTAGCGGAACCAGGAGAATTTACAAAAAGAGCTTTTTTAAATGGAAGAATAGATTTATTAGAAGCAGAAGCAGTCATGGATATGATAGATTCAAAAACAGATGTACAAAGAAGAATGGCTGTAAATCAAATTAATGGAAAAACATCAAATTTAATAAATGAACTTCGCAATGATATGATACAAATTATATCTAATATAAATGTTAATATTGATTATCCTGAGTATGATGACGTAGAAATGATAACTAACGATATTATGATTCCTAAAATTAATAATTTAAAACAAAGAATAGAAAAGATATTAAAAGAATCAGAAAATGGAAAAATTATAAAAGAAGGAATAGCTACATCAATAATTGGAAGACCTAACGTTGGAAAAAGTTCTCTACTAAACGCTTTAATAGAAGAAGATAAAGCAATTGTAACAGATATTGCAGGAACAACTCGTGATATAGTTGAAGGACAAATAAAAATAAATGGAATTCTTTTAAACATAATAGATACTGCAGGGATTAGAGATACAGAAGATAAAGTAGAAGCACTAGGAGTAGAAAAAAGTTTAAAAATAATGGAACAATCAGATTTAGTTTTATTTGTACTTAATAATAATGAAGAATTAACTACTGATGTAGAAGACTTATTAAAACAAATTAAAGATAAAAATTATTTAGTATTAATTAACAAAATAGATTTAGAGAAAAAACTAGATATAAGTGATTTAAAAATTGAAAAAGATAGAATTATAAAACTAAGTATAATTAATAATAGTGGTATAGATGAACTTAAAGAGAAAATAATACAATTATTTAATATTGAAAGGTTAGAAACAAAAGACCCTACATATTTAAGTAATACTAGAAGTATTAGTATATTAAAAAAATGTTTAAAACATGTAGAAGAAGTAGAAGAAGGATTAAAAAATAATCTTCCAATTGATATGATAGAACTAGATATAAAAAATATTTGGGAAGAACTTGGAACAATTAATGGAACTTCATATGACGAAGAATTACTTGACGAAATGTTTAAAAGATTTTGTTTAGGAAAATAAAGAAGGTGAAAAAATGTTTGAAATAATAGTAGTTGGTGGTGGACATGCTGGATGTGAAGCTGCCTCAAGCTGTGCAAGAAAAGGACATAAAACACTACTTGTTACTGGAAATATAAAGAATATTGCTGATATGCCATGTAATCCACATATTGGTGGCAGTGCTAAAGGAATTGTTGTCAGAGAAATAGATGCATTAGGCGGAATAATGGGAAAAATAGCTGATAAAACGCATCTACAAATCAAAATGCTTAATAGTGCTAAAGGACCTGCTGTACAATCATTAAGAGCTCAAGGAGATAAAATTGCTTATCCAAAAGAAATGATGAATCATCTAAATTCTTTAGAAAACCTTACAATTAGAGAGACAATGGTTGAAGATTTAATTGTAGAAGAAAACACTGTAAAAGGTATAGTACTTGAAGATGGGGAAAAAATAGAATCAAAGATTGTAATACTAACAACTGGAACATATTTAAAAGCTGATATATTAGTTGGTTCAACAAGAACAAGACAAGGACCACATGGTGAAAAGCCATCAAATCATCTAAGTGATAAATTAAAAGAATATGGATTTGCAATAAAAAGATTAAAAACAGGAACTCCTCAAAGATTAGATAGAAAAACAATAGATTTTTCAAAGACTAAAATGGAACCTGGTGATGATAAGTATTTAACATTTAGCTTTGATTTAGAACCATGCTATAAAATTGAAGAACAGGAACCATGTTACTTAACATATACAACGCCAGAAACACATAAAATAATAATGGAAAATCTCAATAAATCAAGTATGTATGGAGCACTTGATGATATAGAAGGGATTGGTCCAAGATATTGTCCTTCCATTGAAGATAAAGTAGTTAGATTTAAAGATAAAGAAAGGCATCAATTATTTATTGAACCAGAAAGTAGATATTATGATGACATATATTTACAAGGCTTTTCTACATCTATGCCTCCAGAAATACAAGAAAAAATGGTTCACAGTTTACCAGGATTAGAACATGCAAAAATATTAAAATATGGATATGCCATTGAATATGATGCTATCTACCCTACTCAACTTCATGCATCATTAGAAACAAAAGTATTAAATAACTTATTTACAGCAGGACAAATAAATGGAACAAGTGGATATGAAGAAGCAGCTTGTCAAGGATTGATGGCAGGAATAAATGCAAGTTTAAAATTAGAAGGAAAAAATCCATTGATATTAAAAAGAAATGAGGCATATATTGGTGTCCTTATAGATGATTTAATAACAAAAGGAATAAGAGATCCATATAGATTATTAACAAGTCGTGCAGAATTTAGATTATTATTAAGAAGTGATAATGCTGATTTAAGATTAAGAGATTATGGATATGAAGTTGGATTAATTGATGAAAAACAAAAAGAAAAATTAGAGCAAAAGAAAGAAAATATAAATAAATTAAAAGAATTATTTAAGAATACAAAATTAAAAATAACACCAGAAATAAAAGAAGTATTTGAAAAAGAAAATATTCAACTACCCTCTTCTACTCTATCTTTAGAACAATTAATTAAAAGACCAGAAATAACAATGGAATTTTTAGAAAATTTTGTTGATATTCCCTATGAAGAAGATATTAAAGAGCAAGTTAGTATTCTCTATAAATATGAGGGATACATAAACAAAGCATATAAAGAAGCAGAAAAAATGCTAAAACTTGAGAAAAAACAAATACCAATAGATATTGATTATGATAAGATAAAAAATATAGCAAGTGAAGCAAGACAAAAGTTAAAAGAAGTAAAACCAACAACAATAGCTCAGGCAATTAGAATTAGTGGTGTTAATCCCTCTGATATTTCAATATTATCAGTATATTTAAAGAAGGAATATGGAAAAAATGAATAATGAAGAATTTTTAGAAGAATTAAGAAAAATCAATATTACTCCTACCCCAATTCAATTACAGCAATTAGATAAATATTATAAATTATTAGTAGAATGGAACGAAAAGATAAATTTGACAAGAATAATAGAAGAAAAAGAAGTTTATCTAAAACATTTTTATGATAGTTTAACTATTTCAAAAGTAGTCGATTTAAATGACTACTCTACTTTACTTGATTTTGGAACTGGAGCTGGTTTTCCTGGAATGGTATTAAAAATATTTTTTCCTAATTTAAAAGTAACCCTTGTTGATTCACTACAAAAAAGAATTAACTTTCTAAATGAAGTGATAAAACAACTAGGATTAAAGGATATAGAGACAATTCATGAAAGAGTTGAAAATCTAGAAATAAAACATTATGACATAATAACAACAAGAGCAGTTGCAAATTTAACAAAATTAATTGGTTACACATCAAATTTAATTGATTCATCTACCCTATTTATTCCTTTAAAAGCAAATGTAGAAGATGAAATAAAGGACGCATCATCATTAATGAAAAAGAAAAAATTAAAAATTGTTACAAAAGAAGAGTTTTACCTTCCATTTGAAAACAGCATTAGGAACATTCTAATAATAAAAAAATCAGAATAATAGATATAAAAAACAATTTATATCTTTTTAATTTTATAAACAAAACTTTCTTGTAATAAAAAATGATGAGTGATATAATATAAAATAGATAAGAATACAAAAGAATAGAAAGAAGGGTTTTTATTATGCAGTCAGGTCAAGAAGTTGTAAGTCTACATTTAGATGATATAATCCCAAATAGGTTTCAACCTAGAGAAGTTTTTGATGAGCGTGCACTTAAAGAATTAGCTGCATCAATAAGAGAACACGGGGTAATTCAACCTATAATAGTAAGACAAGTAAATAATAAGTATGAAATAATAGCAGGTGAANNGGAATGACTAAAATCCCAGCCATTATTAATAATCTAGATGATAAAGAAGCAGCAAAAGTAGCTTTACTTGAAAATTTACAAAGAAGAAATTTAAACCCAATTGAAGAAGCAAGAACATATCAAAAAATATTAGAATTAGATCAAATGACACAAGAAACACTTGCAAAAACAATGGGTAAAAGTCAATCTTCAGTTGCAAATAAACTTCGCCTTTTAGCACTACCAGATGAAGTCCAAAATTCGTTGTTAAGAGAAGAAATATCAGAAAGACATGCTAGAACTTTATTAAATGTTAAAAATCCAGAAGAACAAAAAAGATTGTTAGACAAAATAATAAAAGAAAAATTAAGTGTAAGAAAGTTAGAAGAAGAAATAAAAATGATGAATGAACCTCAGAATGTTCTTCCATCAAGTACAAATACTACAGTAATGAATAACGGCGGTGAAGAAATGAACAACGCAAATAATAATTTCTTAATGAACAATGATGCGATTCCAGGAGGAATACCAGATAATTTTGGAGATTTCACAAAAGAAAAACAACAGACAGAAACAGATTTCTCTCCTATGCCATCATTACCAAGTGACATAGTTAATTATGGAGAAATAGATGAAGATGAAATAAATTATGGAAATAAAGTTGATTCATCCGTATTTAATAGTCAATCAGCATCTGCATCAACAAAGCCTGATATATCACAAATAAAGAATGACACATTCGATATAAATAGCTTAATAAATAAAAAGACTGAAGAACCTACAAAGGTACCAACGTTAATTGAAAAACCAACAACTCAAAGTGATGAAAAACAAAAAATATCAAGTGATTTAGACATTTTGCTAAATATTAAGCCAACACAAAAGAATTTTAATGCAACACTTAATATGGTTGATTCTAATGCAGTAAATAAAGAACAAGGTAATAAAGATTACTTTAATGATACAGATTTAAAAAATGTTGATTTACCAAATATAAATACTACATCGGATGCATTTATAAAAGGTTATAATGAACCAATGCAAGTAAGAGAACAAAATCCAAAAATGGATAATTTAACAGATTTAAATAAGAATCTATCTTTCTTCCAACCATCTAAACCTAAAAAACAAGAAACAAAAGAAGATAATAATAAATCATTAGGAATGGCACTAATCGAAGAAACATATAACATTCCTAAGAAAGAAAAAGCAAAAGAATATAATGTTCATCAAATGGTTCAAAAAATCAGAGACTTAGTTCAAGAACTAGAAAGAAGTGGAGCTAAGATTGATACAGATGAGATAGATTTTGAAAATCAATATCAAATAGTTATTAGAATTGATAAAAATAGTTAATAAAAAGGTTGAATATATCAACTTTTTTTGATATTTAGTTTCCAAACAGAACAAATTTTGATACAATAAAGAATGTAAGAAAAAGTGAGAAAGGTGATAAAGATGGGTAAGATTATTTCATTAGTAAATCAAAAAGGTGGAGTAGGAAAAACTACCACAAGTATAAATCTTTCCGCATCATTAGCAGTATTAAATAAGAAGGTATTACTAATAGATTTAGACCCTCAGGGAAATACGACTACAGGTGTAGGAATAAACAAAGCTGATATATCAAAGAGTATCTATGATGTATTAACTGAAAAATGTAATATTCAAGAAGCAATGATAAAAACTAAATATGATGAATTATATGTAATACCAGCAACAATCAACTTAGCTGGACTAGATATAGAATTAATAGAAAAAGGGCAACACGATCCAGGTTTTACAAAAGGAGCACAACTAAAAAGAGCACTAGAACCTATTAAAGATAGTTTTGATTTTATTATAATTGATTGTCCTCCATCACTAGGATTAATAACAACAAATGCATTAACTGCATCTAATTCTGTTATAATACCTGTACAATGTGAATTCTTTGCATTAGAGGGAATCATGCAATTATTAAATACAATAATGTTAGCTCAAAAACAACTTAACCCAACACTTGAAATAGAAGGAGTATTATTAACGATGCTTGATTCTAGAACAAATTTAGGTATAGAAGTTGTTGATGATATAAGAAAATTCTTTAAAGAAAAGGTATATAATACAATAATACCTAGACTTGTAAGACTAACAGAAGCACCATCGCATGGAGAACCAATAATAGCTTATGATCCAAAAAGTAGAGGATCTGCAGCATATTTAAATTTAGCGAAGGAAGTGATTGAAAGAAATGGAAAATAATATACCTAGAAAAGCCCTTGGAAAAGGATTAGAAGAATTATTTAATAGTGAGCCAATTGATTTTTCACAAGTTGAAGAAAAAATTATTAGTACAACACCAAAAGATGAAATAATAATGGTTAAACTATCTGAATTAAGAAGTAATCCTTATCAGCCAAGAAAAATTTTTGATGAAGTTGCTCTAGAAGAATTAGCTTCATCAATCAAAGAACATGGAGTATTTCAACCAATAATAGTTAAACCAAGCATAAAAGGTTATGAAATAATAGCAGGTGAAAGACGTGTAAAAGCATCACTTTTAGCAGGACTAACTGAAATTCCAGCAATTGTTAGAGAATTTAATGATGCTGAAATGATGGAAATAGCATTACTTGAAAATCTTCAAAGAGAAGATTTAACTTGCATAGAAGAAGCTAATGCCTATAAGAAAATAGCAGATACATTAAATATAACACAAGAAGAATTAGCTAAAAGAGTAGGAAAAAGTAGGTCTTACGTAACAAATACATTAGGTCTTCTTAAACTACCAGAAGAAACACAAAATTTAATAAATGAAAAGAAAATTTCTATGGGTCACGCTAAAATTCTTAGTAAATTAGAAGATAAGTATCAAATTAAAGAATTGACTGATAAAATAATCACAGAAGGTATAAGTGTTCGTGAACTAGAGGATATTACATCATCACCAGCAGAGTATACGAGAATAAATAAAAATTCACTTCCAAAAGAAAAAGTACAAAAAGACAATATTTATTCATATTTAGAAGATATGATAAGTGAAAAACTTGGTACTAAGGTTAAAATTAAAGGTAACAAAATTCAAATATCATTTACTAATTCAAATGATTTAAATAGATTACTTGAGATAATGAACTTAGATAAATAGAGGTATATATGGATAATAAAGAATACGAAGTAGGTACCAAAGTATTACTTAAAAAGAAACATCCTTGTGGAGGTTTTGAATGGGAAATAATAAGATTAGGTGCCGATATAAAAATAAAATGTACAACTTGTGGAAGAAGTCTTTTTATACCAAGAGTAGATTTTAATAAAAAAATTAAAAAAATAGTTATGGATGGTGAGTAATATGCCAGAAAAAAGAAAATTAAAATTAAAAAAATTCTATTTTCATCCTATAACAATGTTTTTCTTCGGAATAATATTAATAATGATATTAAGTCTAATACTTTCAGCATTTGAAATGCAAACAACATATAATATAGTTAATTCTTCAGGAACAGATTTAATTTCAAGATTAGTAGTAGTAGAGAATTTATTTGGTTATGATAATTTAAAATATTTAATAAGTAACACAATTAAAAATTTTATGGGTTTTACACCATTATGTATGTTACTTGTTTCATTAGTAGGAATAAGTGTAGCAGATGCTACCGGATTAATTGAAATAATTTCAACAAAATATATACGAAAAATGTCAAAATATCAATTAACATTTTTAATATTATTTTTGGGAATAATATCATCAATTTTAAATGAAGTTGGATATGCAATACTTATACCATTAGCTGCTGTGATATATGAAAAAGAAGGAAGAAATCCACTTTTAGGAATAGTTACAGCATTCTGTGGAGTTGCATTTGGATTTGGAGTTTCACTATTTGTGGGTATGCAAGAAGTTAATTTAATTCCATACACCAAATCTGCAGCAACATTAATAGATAATACAATACATATAAGTTTAACTTCTAACTTATTCTTTATTATAGTTTCCTCAATAATATTACCTTTTATTGGAACACCTATAATAGAAAAGATTGTTTCTCCAAAATTACCTAAGTATCGTAGATATGACAAAGTAACAGGAAAGACACTTCAAACAAGTGAAATAATGTTAAGTGATATAGAAGAAGAAGAACAAAAGAAAATAGCATTTGAAAAAAATAGCAAAGTAGGATTAAGATATGCTTTAATAACATCAATAGTAATAATACTATTATTTGCATATATGATTATTCCAAATCTTCCCGGATCAGGATTATTACTTGATATGAATGAGAAAATTTATTTAGACCAAATATTTGGACAAAATTCATATTTCCTAGATGGATTTTCATTTATGATATCAATACTATTCATTGTAACAGGACTTGCATATGGAATAGGAGCAAAAACAATTAAGAATGATAAGGAATTAATAGAAAATACAAATAATACATTTAAAAATATAGGAATGATTATATTGTTAATATTTGTTTATTCAGAGTTCTTAGCATTCTGGAAACAATCAAATATTGGATTAGTAATTTTAGGATGGATTTCGAATTTATTAAATAATCTTAGCTTAGACGGTATAGCATTAGTAGCAATTACAACAATATTAATAGCCTTTGCAGGATTATTTAACTCAAGCTTAACAACAAAATGGATGATATTATCACCAGTTGTAGTTCCAATGTTCATGCAAAATAACATTTCACCACAATATGCACAGCTTGTAATGAGAGTAGGACATTCAATGACTTGTGGAATTACACCAATAATGGGATTCTTCATTATTTATTTAGGTTATTTAAATCAATATAATCAAACAAAAGAAAAACCAATAACAATTAGACAATCATTAAAATTTATATTACCTTATTTTTCAATAATGTTATTAGTTTGGCTTTTAATAATAGTACTATGGTACGTAACTGGTATAAATATTGGACCACATGTTAAACCAACAATTTAAACACCTTAAATGGTGTTTTTTGGTTGAGTAAAAATATCTAACATGATATAATACAAAAGAGAAAAGAGGAGACCAACTATGAATAGT
>DLOU01000069.1:4136-22139 GCA_002477275.1 Caryophanales bacterium UBA7476 | reverse complement strand
TTTGTCAACAGTCTGAGAAGTTCTTAAGAACTTCTAATGTCTAATTTTATTATCTATTTCATCTTTTATAAGTTTTATAAATTCATCTATTGATAGTGTAACTTTCTCTTCTGATTGATATCTTCTATAAGTTACAGTACCATTTTCTTTTTCATTATCTCCAAGAACTAATGAATAAGGAATTTTTCTAGTTTGAGCTTCTCTCATTCTATATCCAAGTTTTTCATTTCTATCATCTACTTCCGCTCTAATTCCAGCTTTTTCAAGTTTTTCTTTAACTTCATAAGCATACTCTCCTTGATGTTCACCAGAAACCGGAATAATATCTATCTGCACTGGTGAAAGCCAAAGTGGAAGTTTACCTTTAGTTTCTTCAAGCATAAATGCAACAAATCGATCAAGAGATCCAAGTATTGCTCTATGAATAACAACTGGTCTTTGTTTTTCTCCATTTTCATCTATATATGTAAGTTCAAATCTTTCTGGAAGTAAGAAATCAAGTTGACAAGTAGAAAGTGTAACATCATGTCCAATAGCGCTCTTAACTTGAACGTCTAACTTTGGTCCATAGAATGCTGCTTCACCTTCTGCTTCATAGAAATCTATATTTAACTCTTTTAATACTTTTCTAAGTTCATTCTCTGCTTTATCCCACATCTCATCATTATCAAAGTATTTTTCTTTATCATTCTTATCCCTTAAAGAAAGTCTAAATTCATAGTTTTCAAAGCCAAAATCTTTATATACATCTAGAATTAGTTTAACTACTCCCTCAAACTCATCTTTAATCTGACTTGGAGTACAGAATATATGAGAATCATTTTGAGTAAATGTACGAGCTCTTTCTATGCCACACAAAGCTCCACTTGCTTCATATCTAAAATCAGTAGCAACTTCAGCTATTCTAAGTGGAAGATTACGATATGAATGAAGACTGTTCTTATACATCATCATATGATGAGGACAATTCATTGGTCTTAATACATATGCTTCATCATCAAGTTCCATAGCTGGAAACATATCTTCTTTGTAATGATCCCAATGTCCACTAGTTTTATATAAATCAACATTACCTAGTGATGGTGTTAAAACATGTTTATAACCAAGTTCTAATTCTTTATTCATAATATAATCAGATAAACTACGTCTAACTATAAATCCATTAGGAAGCCACATTGGAAGACCTCTTCCAACCAAATCACTGAACATAAATATTCCTAGTTCTTTACCTAATTTTCTATGGTCTCTTTGCTTACATTCCTCTAAGTATTCTAAATGTTTATTTAAATCTTCTTCAGAATCAAAACAAATACCATATATTCTTTGAAGTACTTTATTTTTAGAATCACCTTTATAATAAGCACCACTTACTTTAAGTAGTTTAAAATACTTAAGTAGTTTAGTATTCTCTACATGTGGTCCACGACATAAATCAGTAAAATCGCCTTGAGTATAACAACTAATTACTTCATTATCATCCATTTTTTCAATTAATTCTATCTTATATGGATTATCTTTAAACATTTCAAGAGCTTCTTCTTTACTTAGTTCACGTCTAACAATATTTTTAGCACTCTTACTACATTTCTTCATTTCTTTTTCTATTTTTTCTAAATCTTCTTCTGTAATAGTTACATCACCAAGATCTATATCATAATAGAATCCTTCTTCAATAGCTGGTCCAACCCAAAATTTAGCTTCTGGATATAAATGTTTTACTGCTTGAGCAAGTAAATGTGCACATGAATGGTTCATTACACTTAGTTTTTCATCTTCTTTTATATTTATCATTTTGTCTTCCTCCTATTTTCTTTATCATTAACAATACTTTTTTTGTATTCATTTTTTAACTGTATGAATTTTTGATGAATTACCTTTCTCTTCTCCACATCTTTTTCAGTAAGTTCTTCCATCATAATTTTCTCATACTCTTTCTTAAACTCTTCTTTTGTCATAAGTTCTCCTAAACATACTCTATCAAAAAAACTCCTATACAACCTGTATAGGAGTCATAAGACGGTACCATCCTTCATTTATCTTATTTTATATAACGGCATATACCGGAATTACTTTTAATAATTCTACTAAAAAGGTAGTAACTAATAAATTATCTTATTCGTTTGCACCAACCACGAACTCTCTAAAAAGAATCATTTATAGCCATGTCCTTTATCAATGTATTTGATATTTCGTTCAAATAGATATTAACACATTTAAATCTATTTTTCAAGTAAGATCATTATTTCAATTGTTTTATTTTCTTATTATACTCAATTGTAAAATATTCATGCCTATCTAAAACACTATTAAGTTTAGAAACTATTTTAGATGTTTCCTCTTCTAAACGTTTTATATCTTCATCACTAACATTTTTATTTTTAAAAACAGAAATTAAATATCTATTCCATAAATCAGCAAATCTTCTTAAAGGAGAAGTAGAATGTGAATAATGAGTAAATCCAAGTTCACCATGTTCTCCAGCTACTCCATACATTACTTTACCTTTCTCTTTTGATATTTCATATAATACTTTATCAAGTTCATCACTCATCTTATCTTCAGGAATACATTTTTTTAAATCTTCATCTATTTCTTGCTCACCACAAACTCTATATATAAAAGGATAATCATTACTACTAAAATATTCAGCCATAGATACATTTTCAAGCATCATAGTATAAGCAACTATCTTATTAGCAATACTACTCTTTTTTCTAGTATTACTTTCTGCTTTATATAATCTTAATGTTTTATTTTCAAGAATCTTCTCAACTCTTCTTAAATTATGAAGAGCAACTTCAAAGTAAGATCCATCACTCTTACTTTTTGATAATACTTTATTTACATCATCATAAGTAGTTCTTTTTGAATTACTAACTATAGTTTTCATAAATACATCTGAAATTATTTCTCCACTTGGAGAAATAACAAAATAATGTGAATCAGCATATCTTGGTCTATTTTCAAGAAGTGATGCTTTATCAGTAGCAAATTCTTTAGGAAGCATATATACAAGTAAATCTTCTAAATAAATAGTTTCACCTCGAGACAAAGCCTCAGTAATAATTTGATCATATATTTTAATATATCCAAATACATCTGTAATATGAATTCCAAGTAAATATGATCCATCTTCTAATCTTTCACAGGAAAGGCCATCATCTATTTCTTTTGTATCACTACTATCTATAGTAATTATATAATCATTTGCGATAACTCTAGTAGACATTCTTTTATCAATTGTACAATCAGGTACATATAAGTCACTATTTTCTATATTAACATCATATCTAATTGATAAATCATTAAGTATCTTAGAATTATCAAAAGAAAAATTAAAACTTCTTAGTACATCATCAAGAAATTGAACTTTCATAAAATCATTTGGATTTCTAGATAAAAAATTTATTTCTTGTGTTAATAGATCAATACACCACTCTTTCTCTACTTCACTTATAATCCAAAATTTATTAAAAAGTATTTGTTTAATAACTAAATTATAATATCTTATTTCTTCATAATTATAATCTGTATATAAATTTCTAATTTTTTCTATATATAAAGAAACAAGTTTCATTATAATTGTATAACTATCTTTAAAAACAGTATTTTCTACATTTAACACCTCAAGTGTTCTTTCTAAATAATCCAAATTTTTAATTTCTGTAATAACAGTCCAAAGTACTTCTAAATATTTTGTATTTTCATCTTCTTCTATTGGAAGTTTCATAAGTCTACGTGATAAATTATAATATTCTTTTCTATACTCTTTTCTATGATGTTCATCATATTTTTCTTCAAGTAAAAAAGTGTTTATTGACTCTAATATCTTAGTAATTTTTCTATTTACTTGTGATTTATCTATACTTTCTTTTTCTAACAAAAGATTTCTAATATAGTTAATCATATTATTTACAGAATTTCTATTATTAATGTAGTTATCTTCTTTTATTAAATTATTAATTATTTCAAGTAAAACAATTACAACATCATCCTCTGAATCTTGAGAAAGGCAGTTCAAAACTTTATCATTTTGTCCATGATAATTATCAAAAATCGAAATTAATCTATCAAGATTCTTAGATGATATTTTCATTAGTCCCTCCTGTTTTTACTAACTAGTTCCATTGAAATAGTTAATTGTTTAATTCTTTCTATAATTCTTCTTGCTTTAACTTTCTCTACACCATTTGAAGTATTAGATAAATGTTCTTCCAATTCTTTAAGTGAAAGATTTGAAGTAAAGAAAGTTGGTAAATGCTGTTCCATTCTATATTGAAGTATTGATCCAAGTATTTCATCTCTAGACCAAACACTACAATTTTCAGCACCTATATCATCTATAAAAAGAATAGGACTTTTTTTAGCAACAATAAATTTTTCATTATAATTATCACTAAATGAAGCTTTTAAATCTCTTAAAAATTCAGGATAATAAACTATAGTACTTCTAACTCCTCTTTTAGCCATTTCATTTAATATAGCTGAAACCATATACGTTTTACCTGATCCAAATGAACCAGTTAAATAAAGTCCCTTTGATTCAACTTCATCATTTTCAAAGTTTTTTATAAAATCATTTATATACTTAATAAGAGGAAGTCTTCCCTTATCATCTTTAAATACATTTTTTAGATTAGCATCTCTAACATCACGACTTATATCAAAATATGTGACATTATCCTTATATAATTCTTCTCTTTTACGACTACAAGCAACATATGAAAAAATTACTCTTTTACCATTTTTTTCAGGTGTTAAAACATATCCTTTAACTGATTGAGGACATTCTTTAATACCAGGACAATTTCTACATAGTTTTCTTTCATTTACACAATCTTCTAAAGAAGATGTATATTTTATTAATAAACTCTCTTCTATAGGTAAAGTTTTAACATAATTAGAAAAATCTTTATCACGACAAGCTTTATGATAATTAGTTTCTAAATTACTATTATTTTTAGTTTTAACAATGTTCTTTAGTTCTTCCATAGATATTACCTCTCTATATATTGTACCAAATAAAAAAAGAAAAAACTACTTTCTTTTAGTTTTTCTTAATTTTATCCATGTCTTCCTCCTCCAGAAGAATGACCTCCTCCAGAAGATCCTCCAGATGAATGGAATCCACCACCTGATGAATGTCCGCCTCCAGAACTTGATGAAACAGTATAACTTGAAGTATGTTCACTTATAAATATATCGTTTTGCTTTGTAAAGACTAATGTTTTTTTATCATAATACTTAGAAACATCTAACTTCTTAGTTATCATTTTATTTTTCTTAACTAATATTAACATTACAATAAAAACAACAAGCAGATCAGCAAAAACAATACCAACCCAAGGCATATGAAGTTTTTCACGAATATAACCATTTTCATCAATAAAATGATATTTTAATGAACTATCAATTCCTCTATCATAATAACTAGTAAATTCTGAAATAAAAGTATTTAAACCGTTCTCATAATATCCTGAATGAAAAGAATTATAAATATCATCTAAAGTATTCTCAGTTCTATCGCCATAGAAATAAAGTTGTGCTTCACCAAAAAGATAAATATTATAAAAAGGATCAGGTTCATAAGTATCTCTGACTATAAGAACACCACTATATTTATCAAAATCTATACCAAAATCATTATAGTCATAAAAATCAGCTGCAAAATCTTCTATATCTGAATCCTGAACATAAGGTTTATTTATTGATACAAAAACCATATCCATTTTTGTCTTATTTATAAAAGTCATAAATTTTTCATATACTCTTTGTTCTTCTTCATCAGTTAAAATATCAGCAAAGTCATATATTTTTTCACTTGCATCAACTTTATATGAATTTAAGACATTTGATTTGTTATTATCTGTTATTTTCCATTTCTTATTTACACCATAATTATCTAATGTATTTCTATCCTGAGTATTAGTACTAGCAAAAACATTAGGTACAAGTGCTACTAAGAAAATAAGTATTAAAAGTTTTATTTTTTTCATACAGCACCTCCTAATTTAGCATTAATATACATTGCTAAAGTAAAAATAGCAAATAATGATAGAAAAAGTATTACTGCAATTATAACTGCTTTTTTTCTATCAACAGGTATATCACCAATAAATTCTCCAGTCTGACCATTCATAGCAAAAGTATGCATCTTGCCCATATACTTAACATTAACCATATAAACTGGTAGAAGTACATATTCTTTTTTATACTCTTCAGTTGCAATTGTATCATTAGTAATTCTCTTTATAGTATACTTTGAAGCACTTCCCTTAAATAAACTTCTAGTGTTATCTATTACATCTTTTTCTAATACAGGTCTAGTTTTCTCTGATTCAACATCAAATCTTTCAGCAAGAAAACCAGATAAATATGCATGATTATATGGTACTAAATCTTTATAATCATATGGCTGTATAGTATTCATTAAAGCATCATCAAATCTTGTTGAACCATCAGCTGGAACACTTTCAAATAAAACTGAACCTTCTCTTTCAATATTATATACTTTTGTCTTAGTATAATGAGTATCACCAACAGTCCAATGTGTATATGTTTCACCTCTAAAATCTAATTCACCTGAAACCTTAAAAGTATGAAACCAAAATGGAATATAAATCCCTCTAATTTTTTCTATATTCTTTTGATCTGTAAAGTTCTTAGGAACTAGTGGTCTTCCTTTAGAAAGTTTTAAAAATGCAGCAGTTGCGTCATCCTGTGTTTTTTTAAATGGAATAATTCTACTTGGTGTAAATTTACCTGAAAGTTTATTTCTTAGTATTGCTGTATTACCACAATATACACAGAAAGTTGCTGTTGTTTGAGCATCTGTTATTATTTCAGCTCCACAGTTTTTACAATTATATGATATATAATCATCATAATCATCAACATTTGCTTCATCTATTGCTTGATTTTTTTCTTCACTACTGGCATTTTTATGTTTTTGTATTTCTTCTAAAGTAAATGAACTACCACAAAACTTACAAATCCATTTATTAGAAGTAGGATCAAAAGTAATTCTACTCCCACAATTGGGACATTTACTATCTAAAACCTCTGTTTTCTTAGCCATCTTGCACCTCCATCATAAAAAAATTATATCATGAATATTATATACAAGTAAATGAAAAAAAAGAATTTGGAATTTCAAAATATTATAATAAATTATATTAATTTATATAAAAAAAGAACACTACGCAAGTGTTCCCATAGGATCCCAAGGATAAAGATTTTTAGGTGTTTTTCCTAACATTTCTTTTTCTTCATCAGATAAATATTTTTTATTAATTACAGCTTGATACACATAATTATCAAACCATGTATCAGTAGCTACATAATATCCTTTATTACCAGCTTCTTCTCCCCAACTATTTTCTATTTTCCACTTTGTAGGTTTTTCTTCATCAATATTTACACCAGTAATAACCATAGCATGATTCATTGCAGATTCTCTCATATCTAACATTTCTTGTTTTGTCATAACTAAATCAAGCTGTAGTAAATCTTTTTCATTAAAACTCATATCATCCCATAATCCTTTATCTCTATCTCCATATTTACTACAATCACTACCAAACCAAACACATTCATTATTTTTTAGTTGTTCAATAACAAGCTCTTTTAATCTATCCATCTCTAAATTAAGATAAAGAATGTCTTTACCCTCAACAACATTACCTAAATATGAAACAGTATATGTTTCATCAAATGGTTTATCATCAGTAGGACTATTTATTATACTTACATAATCATCTAAATTAACATCTACATACTTTTCCAAAAATTCAAGTGGTGTAATATCTTTGATAATATTATATTTTTTATCCTTATCTACATATTCAAAAGAAAATGATTTAGGAGGTACACCAAAACAACTACATAATAATTTATATATTTTAGACATGCTTTCTTCTCTAAGTTTATCTATTTCCTTTTCTTTACCATCTCTATATAATTTTCTAAGTTCAAAACACACCTTTCTGAGATATCTATTTAAAACGTTATCTATTTCTCGTGTATTCTCACTCTGATATGTTTCTTCATAAACACTTTGTGGAACAACACCATATTTCTTAACAACATTTACAAACATATCCCATTGTCCACCATCTTCTATACCACGTGTTAATATAAATGAAAGAAGTCTATCATCTTTATCTTTATCTAAAAGTTCCATAACTGAATCTAAAAAGTAATTACATTTTTCTAACTTATCATAAAAAGCAACGTAATTCTGTGATAATTCAAATTTTTCAATATTATATTTTTTAGCAACACTTTCCCTTAAAACATTTAAACCAGCAAAAATCCAACATCTACCACTTCTCTTTTGATTTGCAACTTTCAAAGTGTCTAAGTTAATCGAAAAATGATCTTGAGTATATTCACTTCTTTCTCCAACTCTAACTAAATCACTAATCTTTGTTTTATTAAGTGCACTTCTACTTATTCTATATATAGGATTATTATTATATTCCTCTAATACTTTTTCCAAATAATCTTTTTTTATTTCTTCCATAATTCCTCCTACTTTTATATTGTTATAAAATATTATTTTTATACATATTTATTATAACAAAAAAAAGACCATAAGGTCTATTTTTCAAAAAATTCAATACGTTTTTTAATTTCTTCTTTTCCTAAAATACTCAAAATGTTAGAAAGATTAGGTGTCTGATTTTTACCTGTAACAACATGTCTAATCATTTCACAAATATCCCCAATATGTCCTTTATAGTTATCTGGATTATTCTTATACTCTTTTGTAGAAACGGCATATCCATTTTCATCTGCTAATGTTTGAATTTTTGAATACCAAGTATCATTATCATCTTTTTCATCAAAAATATCTAAATATTTATTAAGTATTTCTATATCAACTGAGTCTTTATCAATTTCAGAATATGTTTTTTCTTTATCTTCATAGAAATATTCAGAGAACATATAACTAGATTCTATCTTAACATCTTTTAAAGTTGCAATATCTTTACGTGGTCTCTTACCATTTCTTTCAATATCTAAGAAACCAATTAATTTATCCTTATTATCTTTCATTACTTTAAAGAAGTCTTCATCATATTTTTCAAAATATTCTAAACTCATATCATAAATTTCTTCCGCAGATATTCTAGAAAAATAAGTACGACAAATATTATTTAGTTTTTCTACATCAAAAAGTGTTCCACCAACAGGCATTTTCTTAAAACTAAACGGAAAATCTAAATAGCTTTTTTCAGGATTTTGTAAATACCATTCTTCAAAATTAGTATTAACAATTGTTGATAAGAAAAGTTTAACTCCTTCTACAGGAATACCTGCTTCTTGATAATAACCAACAGAAAATTCTGGGTCTTTTCTTTTTGAAAGTTTTCTTATATTTCCTGTTTCTTCATCTTTTTTAGTAAGAGGTGCATGATGAGCATATTTAGGAACTTTAAATCCAAGTATTTGACATAATTGTAAATGTTTAGGATAACTTGGAACCCATTCATCTCCTCTTATAACTGTAGTTGTATGCATTAAATGATCATCAACTACATGAGCAAAATGATATGTTGGAAGTCCATCTTTTTTCATAATTACTTCATCAATCATATTTTCAGGCATTGTAATATCACCTTTAATTAAATCATGAAGAGTAACAGTATTATTAACTTCCCCTGGAGATTTAATTCTAATTACGTAATCTTCTCCATTGTCTAAATGTTTCTTCACTTCATCAAGTGATAAATCACGATCAGCAGCATAAGGTCCATATACACCAATTGCCTCTTTTCGTAATTCTTGCCCTTCTCTTATTTCTTGAAGTTCTTCTTTAGTCATAAAACAAGGATAAGCAAGTCCTTTTATTATTAAATCTTTAATATAAGTTTGATATATCTCTTTTCTTTCACTTTGTACATAAGGTCCATAATTACCAGATGAAAAAGCACCTTCTTCAGGCATAATACCATACATAGTTAATGTATTTTCAATAAGTTCATTAGCACCTTCAACAAATCTTTCTTGATCAGTATCTTCAAGTCTTAAATAAAAAACGCCATCACTTTGTTTAGCAAATACATAATCTAAAAAAGCACCTTCTAAGTTTCCAACATGCATAAATCCTGTTGGAGACGGAGCAAATCTAGTTACCTTAGCTCCTTCTTTTAATTCTCTTTCAGGATATTTTTTTTCTAATTCTTCACGCGTCATTTTTATATTTGGAAATAATATTTCTGCAAGCTCTAATCTTTCATTTTCATTCATAATATTCCTCTTTTCTATTTAAACATACATAATATATCATAAAAGAAAGATAATTTCAAACAATTATCCCGTTTTTTTCATAACCTTGTTAATCATTATATTATTACACTTAAAATTTTCAATTATACCTTCTTTTAATACCGGTGGAATAATCATTCTTGATTCATCTTCTACTCTTTCAATTATTCTTAAAATATTAGCATCACTTATTATTGGTAGTTTAGAAAAATAAAAATCTTTATATTTACTATAATTTTGAAAAAATTTATATAAATAATTGCTCTCTATATCATAATCATATGGATATCTATCGTCTCTATTAACTTTTATTCCATAAAGACTATCTAATCCATCTTCAGACAATAACATTTCATTATCAAATACCGGAGCAGGTTTAACTATTCCATCTTTAATAAGAAATCCATAATTAGATGGATGCCTATCTGAATTAGCAGTTAAAGAATCTAAAACAAATAATTTAGAAACAAAATCAGATAAATCTAAATTAAATTTAGTCTCAATACAAAGATTTATATCTTTTAAATTATTATACTTCTGATAATTTCCAATGTAATCAAGACCAATTATATCTTTAAAAACAGAATCCATAGATAAATAAGTATAATCATTTACAAAATCTTCACTTATTACTCCAAAAAATCCATCTTCATTTATTACATTAATATATTTTAAATGATCAATACCAAATTCTTCAGCAATTACGCTTCCAATAAGTTCATTAAACATCTCACTTATATTAGTATCTTTGTAATAATATTTTTTTGAATCCAATTCTATAAAGCTTTTATTCTTTGCAAATACGTCAAATTCAATTACTCCATCTGAATTCCTATGATATATCATATTAACCCCTATAAACCAATTTCATATTCTGTTCTTATATAAGTTCTTACAAGTGTTTTAACTTTATCAAGAGTATAATCATCCCCTAATAAATCTAAATATTTCTTACTAACTTTAAATGTTTCAATAAAAGTATCTTGAATAGCAGTATCTATATTATGACTTTCACCTATAAAACACATGTTAGAATCCATAAATTCTCCACCAACGCTTAAACTTCCATCAATAAGTCTATAAAGTTCAATATCATTAGTATGTGTATGTTCTTTTATACCAGAACCTTCAGGTATAAATAAAAATCCTTTTTCAAAAAAATCTTTTCCTAAATTACCTCTAAAATGTATTTTAAATACAGTTCCATTACTTATATTATCACCAAGAATAGTATAATTCCCATTTTTCATTTCAAGAGCTATATATTTAAGTTTTTCAATTCGTTCTTTTAATTCCATTGTTTTCTCCTATTAATCATTATAATAAAGTATCACTCCAAAATTTATTTAATATTATAACAAAAGAAAGAAAAAAAAGCAATCATAAGATTGTTTATAGGCTTTCAAGTTTTCTAATTTTTAATAATAGATAAGATATAACTAATAAACTTATTATTACATATCCAACAAATGAATAAAGAATTATACTTGTTTTATCTATTTTTATAACTACTTCATCTTTATTGGATGTTTCTTTAGTTGTTTGTTTATCTTTATTAGTATCTTTAACAACACTATCATCTTTATTATTAGTACTACTCTTTTCTTCATATGTAGTTGAATGAACATTTTCTGATGGAATTATATATAACTTATCAGTATAATTTTCATATGAAATTGGTGTTTTTGCATTTATAGTTAATTTTCCATCACCAGTAAAGTTTATTATATTTTCTTCTTTATTTACAGAATATGTAAAATCAATACCAATATCATCAGCAGTTATTGTATTATTACCAATCAAATTAATATTAAATTTAATTCCACTTTGTCCTGAACCATAACAGTTCAATTTAATAGGTCCTCCATTATAATTATTAAGTGTTAATGTTACACTACTACTGTCCTTAGATATAAAAGCAGTTTCATCATCTAATTTTTCTGATACTTCTTTACCATCAATTATATAGTCATATGGAAGTGACGCTGCATAAACATTAGTACCTAAAAAAATTACAAAAATAAACACTAAAACAAAAAACTTCTTCATATACATCCTCCTAGTGTAATTATAAACAAAATAATAAAAAAAGAAAAGAACTATTTTTTCTTTCCTATTCTACTAAATGGAAAAATTGTATAACTACATTTTCCAGATATATTATCTTTCTTAATAAATCCAATGATTCTGCTATCAGCTGACTCTGGTCTATTATCTCCTAAAACAAAATAATAACCTTCAGGTACAACTTCACCCTCTATTGTATAATCATCTAAATCTTCATCTTTTACTCTTTTAAAATTTTCTTTAACTTTTTTTCCATTAACATATAATTCATTATTTTTATAACTAATTTTTTCACCAGGTAATCCAATAACTCTCTTTATTATTAATTCATTATTATTTTTTACAACTACTATATCAAATCTTTCAATATCATGAATTTTATAAGATAGCTTATTTAAAATCATAATATCATTATTTTTTAATGTGTTAAGCATACTTCTTCCTCTTACTCTTACTGGAGTAACAACAAAGCTTTTTATCAAAATAACTAAAATAATAATAATTATATAAACTAAATTTTCTTTTATAATATTCTTCATAATATAATTAAATCAAAAAATAAGGGTTAGTCCCTTATTTTTGTCCTCTTTCTTTGATGCGGTATTGACCAACTCTACCTTTTAAGAATGTAAGTTTAGCACGTCTAACTTTACCTTTTCTCATTACTTCTACATAAGCAACTTTTGGTGAGTTTACTGGGAAAGTTCTTTCAACTCCGATACCAGCTGACATTTTGCGAACAGTAAATGTTTCTGAAACACTTCCTCCTCTTTTTGCAACTACAATACCTTCATAATCCTGAACACGTTCTCTTTTACCTTCAATAATTCTAACACCAACTTTAACAGTGTCTCCAACGCGGAATTCAGGAATATCATTTCTTATTTGTCTTTCATTAATTTTGTCAATTACGTTCATTTAAGATTCCTCCATTCATATATATTTTTCAAGAGATCATAAAAATACTATTTATCTTTTCAGCGGATCACTTCTTTTTGACCTAATTAGTATAACACAATAATATAAGAAAAGCAAACAAAACCTATATTTTTTTTGTTTTTCTTAGTATTTTAACATTATTACGAACATGTTTAATTATTTCAGAATTTCTTTTATTAATTTTAAAATAAGGTCTATAGTATTCAGATAATGGTCTTAAAGATCTATTATCAACTTTATTAAGTCCAAATATATCAGAAGTAGTATATAAAGTATTTGTGTCTGGACATCTATATAAATTATCATTCACCTTTATAAGAATTTTTCCTTCAACTAATTCTCCAGGTTCTACTATAAAAGATCCTCTTTCATCAACAAAAGCACAGTTATAAACATTAGCAACCCATAAATTTTTAATTTTCAATTTTATTCCTCCTTTTATAGGGACGTAACACGTATTTTATCATAAAAATAATATCAAGTAAAGAAAAAAAGTTACATAAGTAACTTTATCTATTTCTAATATTAACATTCTCATTAAATAAAGAATAATTAAACATCTCTTCAATTCTACTTTTAGCTTCTTTTTCAAGTACTCTTAGTTCTTTATTCATCTTTTCAATTTTTTCTTTTTCTAAGTATGAATTGTATTTATTTCTTATTTCATGTCTAAATTTATTAATTCTATTTAAAACTTCATTCATGGAACCTTCAGACTCATCATCATCAATTAGTAAATCAGTAATTTCTTTGACTAATTTTCTATACTTTTTCATAACAGTTTTTGAAACAATACCACTTATCAAATCACTTTGTACTATTTTAATATCTGTTATTTTTTCACCATCAATCATAAAGTATTTTTTCTTACTAGGCATAACAAATCCATCTAAATTAATAAAATCTATACTATTTGTTACTTTACCTTTTCTTGTATTATTTTTTACTTTATACATACTATCACCTCTTATCTAATAAATCTGGTCTTCTATCTTTTGTTCTTTTTAGACTTTCATTATATCTCCACTCATCTATTTTTTTATGATCTCCTGAGATTAAAACCTCAGGAACTTCCATGCCTTCATAAACTCTTGGTTTTGTATAAGTTGGATAATCAAGCAAATAATTTTCATTAAAAGAGTCTTCTAAATGACTTCTTTCATTAATAACTCCTGGAATTAATCTTGTAATAGAATCAACAAGTACCATAGCAGGTATTTCACCACCTGTAAGTACATAATCTCCTATACTAAGTTCTAAGTCACATATAGATGTTATTCTTTCATCAAATCCTTCATAATGCCCACAAATTATTATTAAATGTTTTTCATTTGATAAATCATAAGCAGTTTTTTGATTATAAACTTTTCCAGATGGTGTAAGAAGTATTACTTTACTATCTTCTGTTTTTAGTTCTTTTACACAATCAAATATTGGTTGGCAAGTAAGAACCATTCCAGCCCCTCCCCCATATGGAGTATCATCTACTTTATTGTGAGAATCTAAACTATAATCTCTAAAATTATGAAGATTGATTTCTACTTTTTTATCTTCTATTGCTCTTTTAATAATAGATTCATCAAAAGCACCACTAAACATATTAGGAAAAAGTGTTAAAATATCTATTTTCATAATATCATCCCATCTACTAAGTTAATATATACTATTTTATTATTTTTGTCTACTTTAACAAATTCTTTATTATAAGGAACAAGTACTTCTTTATCATCAATTAGAACTCTAATTATTTTATTAGAAGGACTTGCAAAAAAGACTTCCTTAATTGTTCCTTCCTTATTATCACAGATAACTTTATATAAAAGTAAATCTTCATCTAAAACTTCATCAGAAAGTTTTAGTTCTTCTTTATTAATAAAAACTTTATTTTTCATTAAAAATAATACATCATTAATATTATCAAATCCATCAAGAGTAATCATTTCAAAATCTTTATGTCTTCTATATGTTTTAATAGTATAAATTGTATTGTTAATTAAAATCTTATTACCTGGTCTAAATGCTTTATCTTTATATTCAAAAGATGATTTAATTTTTATTTCACCTTTTATACCATGAGTAGATGTTATTTTCCCTATATAAATATTATTATTCATGTCTATCAAGCTCATATAGTAATATACTACATGCAACTCCTACATTTAAACTTTCAACATCACTATTTAGCTTTATATAAAGATTTTTATCACATTTAGAAGTAATTTCACTTCTAACACCATTACCTTCATTACCAACAATAAGAGCAAATTTTTCTTTATCTTTAGAAGACAAATCTCTAACATCTTCACCATGTTCAACTAAAGTACCATAAACAGGAATTTCTTTTTGTTTTAACTCATCTATTACATCAAATAAATTTTTTCTTAAAACATTAATATGAAAAAACATTCCTTGAGTTGATCTAATAGTTTTTGGATTATATAAATCTACTGTGTTTTCACTTAAAACTACTGTATCTATATTAAAAGCAACACTACTTCTAATAATTGTACCCAAATTACCTGGATCTTGTACATTATCTACTAAAAGTATATGATCTCCAAGCTCTTCACTTTCCTCTTTTTTAGAACATAATGCCATAACTGTTTGAGGTGTCTCAACACTCGAAACCTTTTTTATAATATCCATTGGTAAATAAATTATATTATCAATATCAGCAAGTGGGAAAACTTCATCAATTTCTAATATTAATTCTTTAATTAATCCTTGCTTATATGCTTCTATAACTAAATGAGAACCTTCAACAATAAATTCTCCAGTAGCATCTCTATACTTCTTATCTTTAAGTTTTAAATATTTTTTAACTCTATCATTATCCACACTAGTAATTAACATAAAATACCTCTCTTCTTGTTAATTATATCACAAACAAAAAGAAGACTAAAGATAAAAACAGAATAAAACAATTCTATTTTTTCACAATAGTCTTTTTTGATTTTTTAATTATTTCATTAATACTTATTCTTAATCTAATCAAGAAATCATCATCAAAAGAAAGTTGATTACTAGCATATTGTAAAGCTCCATCTTTATCTCTAGCAATAGTTTCAAGTGTTCCATCTTTATCATAAAGAATAATTCCAACTTTTATATCTTCAGCATATCTTTTTAATCCATCATAATTATTTTGAATAAGTTGAACCCTATTTTCTCCAATAAACGAAGTAACAACAATATGATTAGGTGTATCTTCTTTACTAAAAATTAATAAATCAAAGTTATTAGTATCATCATAAAAAGGAAATAAAACTGTACCAATAACATTTTCATCTTCAGATGTTAACTGAGTTAACTTTGAAATATATTCGATTACTTCATTTGCTCTACTATCTTTATATCTTATCATATTAACCTCCATGAATACGCATATTATACCATAAAAGAAAAAAAATAAAAGATGATTTCTCATCTTTTATAATTTTAATACTTTAGGAGCTTCATATTGATCTGAACCATTTAGAGCTAACATCATAGCTTCTAATTGTTCATCTGAAATACTGTTAGGATCTGGAAGTTCAGTATCTTGTGAAACTGCACCATCTCCATTTGAAGATTCTTTATAGTTATCAGAAAGACTACCATCTTCATTTAATACTCCATCTGAATATACTGTTTCACTATCAGTTGTTGTTGTTGAAGCATATTCATCTTCTACAAAATCATCTAAATATATTTCAGCAGTACCATTTTCAGTATCAATAACAAGTTCACCAGTTTGGCCATCTTCTGTCTCAATTGTAATTGATTCAGAAGTAGTAGTATCTTCATCACCAATAATTAATTCTACTTCATCAGTATCATCTTCATCACCAATGATTAATTCTACTTCATCATCAGTATCATCAGAATAACCTGAATAATCATCAGATGCATATGTATCGCTACTATAACCATTATTACTTGTATTATTATTTGTAGTTGTTTTTTCAGTCTTTTCTTCTTTAACAGCTACATTAATATTAGTATGTGCCTTATAACTATCATAATTAGATACATCTCTATTAGTTAAATTATAAGCATTTTGACTTCTTAAATATTCTTCAACTAATTCTCTATAATCAGAAACTTGTAAGTTAGAATCTGAAGTGTTTATAGACTTGCTGTTTTGAACAGTTGCAACATCTTGTAATTTAGTCTTAGCTACATCATTCAATTTTTCAAAATATGCTTTTTCACTTGATGTTAAAGCGTTTTCAATATCAACATTAACATTAATATTATCTACTGCAGATATATATTCTAATATAGATAATTTATAACTATCTTCTTGTGAAGGAATAGTAGAAAAATCGAAATCTTCTCTTAACATATCATAGAATTCTTCTAATTTTTCAACTTTAGTTTCATTTACAGTCGATTTATTTAAACTTGTAAATAATTCACTATATTTTTTATAGAAATCTCTTCCTTCTTGAGTTTTAAATAAATTTTCTCTATTTACAGTGTGAGTTTGTAAATTATGAAGTTGTCCATCAACCTTTATTGCTGAATTAAAGTTTTTAGATAATGTATTAGCATCTAATTTATCATTTCCGAAAATAACACTTAATTCTTCTTTAGAAAAATCATTATAAACTAGATATTCACTTACTGTTTCATCAAATGAATGAGCAAGTTTTGAACCTTTAGCAGCTTCATAATATTGATTAGCAAATTCTGTATTATATTTTTCTGTTGCCCCACCAACGCGTTCTAAGAATTCATAAC
>DLOU01000069.1:0-4105 GCA_002477275.1 Caryophanales bacterium UBA7476 | reverse complement strand
TTATTGTTATTATTGTTATTTTTATTATTATTATTATTGCTATTGTTATTATTATCAGTTTGTGAATAACTTTGTGTTGGATTTAATTCATCTTTTTCTCTTTTAGATGATTTTCCACCTAATGCACATGATAATGCAATTATTCCAGCAGTAATTACTGCAACAGTTGCTACTATATGTCTCTTAAAGAAATTACCTATTCTAGAGAATATTCCTTGCTTTTTAGTTTTCTTACTACTAGATGTAGTTACTGGTTTTTTTGTTGTAGAATTATTTGTAGAGTTACTAGCTGTATTACCAGTTGAACTATTTGAACCTTTAGTATTATTTGATGTATTACTAGTAGTATTTATTGGTGTAGGTACAATTGGCTTAGAAGTACTTGTACTATTAGTATTAGTACTTTTTTTAGCACCAGTTTGATTTTCATTTTTTGGTTTAGCTTTCTTTTGTACTTGAATAGGATCAATTTTTATTGATTCCATTGGTTTTGATTCAGCTGGTTTTGGTTCAGCTGGTTTTTCTTTAGCTGTTTTTGTTTCACTAGATGTTGGATATACTTTACTATTATCCCCAAAATATTTATCCCAATCTCTAACTAAATTATTAACAGTTGTAAATACTACAAATCCTTCTTCTACAAGTTTATTATGATCACTATATCCTCTTTTATGAGCTTCTTTAGCAATCATTTCAGTAAATACTTCTTCTGAAACATTATGTATAACACCATTTTCATAAGTTACCATAGCTCTATTTACAAATTTATTATCTCTATTAATAGCACTATAAATAATAATTCCAGTAATATTATTACCTTTAGTTTTATCTACTACTGGTTTACTTTCCTTAGTAGTTGAAGTACCAACTGTTTTTTCTTCATCTGAACCAATTATTTTATGGAATAACTGAACTTCTTCATCTTCCATGCTTGATTCTTCAGGACTAGTACCGACAGTATTCCATAATGCTCTAAGTGTTAAGTCATTAGCATTTTTACTAGTTTTAGGTTTAGTTTCTTCTTTTTTTATAGGTTCAGAAGTATCTTCTGTTTTAGATTTAGCAGGTTTAGTTTTTCCCCATGTCTCATTAATTAACTTAGATAATTCATCATTATCAGCAAAAATATTTTGTGTTGTTGGATTAGCAATAATTTTATCTTGTTCACCTGAAACAGGGCTAACAGGTTTAGAAGCATTCTTAATAGGTAATTTATCTTCACCTCTAAGATTTTTCTTTTCTTCATCTATTTCAACTTGAATATCTTTTATAATATTAGAATCTATAATCTTTTTATCTTCTTCTACTGAAGAATTAATTATCTTTTCTTCATTTTCTCTTTGTTCTTCTTTTTCTTCTGATTCTTTATTATATTTTCTCATTTCTTCTTCATATTGTTGTTTATGAATATTCTTTAAAACTTCTGCAGCAAATGCTTTCTTTTCTGCTTCAGTTTTAGAGACTGTTCCTACTTCTTTAGGTTTTTCTTCATCTTCTTCAGATACATCTGAATCTTTTTCTTCTTGTTTTAATAAAGCATAGAAAGTATCTCTTGACACAGAATTTCCCTCAAATGAATATGAATGTAATAATTCATCATTTTCCTCTAAATATTCTTCTGCTTTTTCAATAGAAATTTCAGTAATATAAGTTCCTCTATGTTTATATACATGATAAACTATAGCACAAGGCTCTTCATTCTTATCTTTTCTAAATTCTATTCTATCAATTGTATCAATATCAATATCATCTAATTTTATAAATCTATATTTTTCAAAATTTCTCATAAATATACCCCCTATTTGTAAGTTCTTGTTCTTACACTCTTATAACATGCAGTTGCATATACATTATCTACTACTTGATATGTTTCTTGTTGTTTATATACTGAATAATAATTTACATTACTTGAGACTGCACTACTACATCCTGAAGTAAGTGAACTAACTTGTTCCATTGCATAATTATACTTATAATAATCATAATAATGCATATTATTTTCAGTTCCTACATATTTATAATATTCATTACCACCAAATCTAGGTGCTGTTGAATTACTAACTTGACCTTTATAAGTCCAACTATTTGTTGAATTCTTATTTAATTGTAATACCTCTCCATAATTACCTTTTGTTCTAAAAATAGTATTATTTATAACAACATAATTATATGAAGGACAAGTATTTGAAGTTTTTGTACTAACATACTTAAGAGCAGTATGATCAAAAGTATTAGTTGTTGTTTTTGTACCTATTATTTCTTTTCTAGAAAACAACTTAACTTCTTGTAAACAATTCGTATCATTTATATCACATGTTACAGCTTTAGTATCACATGAAGTTCTAACATAGCTTTGCCAAGCAGTAAAGTCACTTAATTTTTTAGTCTCAGAACTATTTGAGTTATTATTTGAATTATTACTAGAATTATCATTTGTATTATTCTCACTAGTATTATTACCTTCAGTTGGATTATTATCTACATTTCCATCTTCAGTTTTAATACTATCATCTTTTTTACATAATAAAGTACTTGAACAATAACTATAATCATTTACGCTAGCTAAAGAATAATCACTACTACTTCCACATTTTAAATAACTCTTCATAGTATAATCGTCTTTGTTTTTTGTAAGTTTAACATATGAACTATCTGTATCACATACGTTATTGTTACTTTTTAAATCTGTAACTAATCCTTGCTTCTTTAAATCTTTTAATGTCACTTTAACACTTTTTGATTCTTCTGTAGGAATATTATCTTTGTTAAAATATTTAAGTCCTGCATTTTCAAGTTTTCTAAGAGTACTTGCAGAAATCTTAGTAACTTGTGCTACCTCTGGAGTAGTTTTTTTAGTACTCTTTGGCCCCTTCTTATAAGATAAGAATTTAGGAACAATCCAAATAAGTACAATAATTATTATTAAAATTATAAATATTTTAACAAGTAAACTTCTAACTGAGAATCTGGAATCACTTTCAGTATACATCCAAACGCCCCCTCTTCTTTGAACGCCATTATGATACCATAAAACTTCGATTTTGTCAAGGAAAATAGCGTAATAACGAAAAAAAAAGATTTTAGAAAACACAAAACTTTTTTTAATTATTTATACATCACTAATAATGAATCAAAATAAATAATTTTTTCTAGTAAAAATTAAAAAAAGCTATATTTTAATTATCTATTCATTTATATCAATATACATATTTAAATCTTCTTCTGTTGGTAAATTTTCCATATAATCAGTTGGCAATTTATCTAATATTTTATAGTCACTTACTCCTATAGGTTTATTAATATATTTTAATGTATAATCAACTATTTTATTATTCTTATTTGGACATAGAATTATACCAATAGAATAATTATCATCCTTATCTTTAACTTGTTCATCTAATGCTTGTAAATAAAAACCTATTTTACTACCGTATTCTGGAATAAACTCATCCATTTTTAATTCAACAGCAATATAACATTTTAGTTTAATATGATAGAAAAGCAAATCTATATAAAAATCTTTATTACCCACAGTTAATTTATATTGATTACTTATAAATGAAAATCCATTACCAAATTCTAACAATAAATTTTTAAGTCTCTCTAACATTCTTTTCTCTAATTCTTTTTCTTTATAATCATCTGCTAATTCAATTTCTATTAAACTAACATTATGTTTCCAGGGTAATTGTGCATCTAGGTGCACAAATTCTAAATCGTCATGATATTCACTATAGAAAGTCTTCATATATTTCAGATTTCTTACTGAAAATCCCTTTTGATTTGGATATGTGTTTTTTAGTTCAAATGCTAATTTATCTAAAAATTTATTTCCGCATGTTGAATTATCATAAAGCACTTTACCAATTCTATAATATAAATTAACTAAACTAATATTGGCATTCATCATTATATCTAATTGTGTTTTATTAATATCTTGTTTTATACCATTTATCGCTTTCATATATGTTTTATCAATTATTTCTACCATATCACAACTCCCTTCATATAAAAAAATGACATAATGAGATTAATTTAGATTTCTACTATCAAATATATTATTATGATTTTTTTTAGAATTTTTTTATAAATAAAAAAAGAATGA
>DLOU01000021.1 GCA_002477275.1 Caryophanales bacterium UBA7476 | reverse complement strand
AATATAGACCTATTTGTCAACAGTCTGAAATAAAGAGTTTAACTCTTTATTTTTCTTTTAATATCAAGTTTATTTGATTTATACCACTCAATAAATGCTTCAGCAGCACTAGTTCTTTCATCTTCTCTAGTTAATCTTTCAAAATCATTCATTTCAGCAAGTGTTTTAGTACAGTTATAAGGAATAAAAACATACCATAAATCAGATTTTGCTTTTTTAAGTTTATTACCTCTCTTTTTAGTTGATAAAGTTCCTTTAGATACCCCATAAAACTGATGAAGTTCTTCACCATCATAAAAAGTAAGGCAATCCATAAAATAACAATCCCTGTTTTCTACATACTTCATAGTTTTAAGAAGATCATCTATATTAGAGCTTACACCACTACGTTTTACAAAAGCACCAGGAAAACCAGGTGAATCAGGATAATTCTCTATATAAAATCCAGAATCAACTACAAATACGGGTTTATTTATCATATCAAAAGCACATCTAGCCTTTTCTCTTGAAATAATACTAATATCATTAACATTAGGTTCTTTAATATCAATATTATAATAATTAATATAAATATCGTTTCGTTCAAATTGTTCTTTTATAGAAATATATTTACCATAATTTCCAGTAACATAAGTTAAATTTTCCATAATACCTCCTATAATCATTTCCTATTTAATTTTTTTTATTTCTAAAATTTTGCTTGGAGTAAGTTTTATACCATCATCAACACTATCACATTTTTCAGAATCTAATTTAAAAATTCCATTTCTATACTCTAAAGCACTTTTAAAATTAGAGTCATCTTTTCTTTGCCATACAGAATTAAAATAAGAAACAAATGAATCACAATATAATTTTATATTTTGATCAGTAATTTTAAAAAATCCTTTATTTAAAAGTTCTTGTCCGAATTTTCTACCTTCTTCTGTTAAATTTAAAAAATAACCCGGATAACATGGAACATGGTATACTGTACCATCTGAATAAGGAATAACTTTTCCAGGAATACAATATTCCTTAACAAGATATTGTCTAAATGTTGGATCAATAATATAAAAATCATTATCAAAATTAACAATAGTAATTGCATGAACATTTAAAATTTCATGAAACAATTTTCTCAAATTAACTTGACGATTATAAAATCCTAATGAATCTAAAAGAGCACAAGATAAATCAGCTGCTTCACCACACAAAGAAGCATAAGTAACATCATCAGCTGGTAAAAATTCTTTTACTCTAGAAACGATCCATCTAAAAAAATATTCTCTTTCTTCTTCTGTAAAATTATTATCCATTTCTTCTTCAAATCTTTTTAAAAAATTATAATCAAACTCTTCTTTATTTTCTTCTAATTGAAAAACAAATTTATCCATAACTCACCCCACAAATAATTAACTATCTAACTATCCTAAGTATTTTTTTACCTTCTTCTTCATTATTAACAAAATTAATCATATCATTTTTAGTAACTTTTTCAAATACATAAGGGCCCCTTTTTGAAATAATCCTTGGATTATTATAATTACCAGTATGAACATAAAACGATGAAACATTCTCTATTTGATTCATTATTATTTCATTAAATGTAAGAGAAGTAAAATATTCATCTTTAGCAAATTTAACTAAATCCCTTTCATTATAAAATAATGGAAAAAATGGACTATAAGTTAATTTACCATCTCTAACATCAAATTGTCCTGGTAGTTTTCCACTTGGATCACTCATTTTAATACCAGACATTCTAATATCTTTAGATAAAGCTTCTTCCCTATTATTACATCCTCCAATTATAACAAATGAACTAAAAGAAGAAGAATAGACATCTCTAAATTTATTAATATCATCAAAATCATTAAAATCATATTTTAAAAGAATATCAGTAGGAACATATCTCAAAAAAAATCTACTTTCATCTATATAATATTCACGTTCCCTAAGTATTCTTTTAAAAATATCTTCATCATTACACATATCAATTTTTTCTATACTATTTAAAATATCTCTATACACAGTCTTCATAGTAATTACTCTCCAAATTTCTTAGTTCTATTTTTAAAATGATTATTTCTTTCATCTATCAATCCATCATAATTAATCTTTTTCTTATAAAGTTCAATCTCCCTTAAAAGCTGATCATGATAAAAATTATCATTATCCTTTTGAGCAATATCTTCTATGATAGGCAAAGTTAGAAGACTCATATATTTATCATCTTCAAATCTACAATTATTTTTTATATCTTGATACTCACAAAAATTAATTGTATCCTCTTTAGTTGAAATATGTCTTTCTTCTACATTTTCTAATTTATAATATAACTCTTTTTCAAATAATAAACCAAGACTAGTATCACATATCCACACTTCATTATCACGATCAGTTATTTCAACAAAACAATGATCTGCAAATAAAGGATCATTTTCACCATTATATTTAGGATTTAATTTTATAGCATCAACTTTTCCTCTAATAATTCTAAAATCTATGTCCTCATCTAAAGTTGCTGCAAAAAGAACAGACCTATCATAACATTTACCATTACACAAAACTACATTTAGTAATATTATAGAAGCAGGAATTCCACCATAACTAACATTTCTAAATTTTTCTATCATTTGTTCACTATAAGGAACAATTTTTCTAGTTTTAAGGCCATTTAAATAAACAGCTCTAGACTTGAGTGAAAAAAGTTTCCATTTTATATCAGCAATACTCATTACAATCATCCTAACTACTTAATTTTTTTAGTTTTTCAATACCAATCTTTTTTGATTCATAATCTTCTATAAATAAAGGATTTCCAGTATCAACTACGTCTATTCTTAATTCATAAGATAAGTTAAATAAGAACTCTATTTCTTCTTTAGTTAATCTTTTAAAAGGAAACCCAATAGCTATTATTTTAGATAAAGGAACAGATGTTTTAATATGATACTCATCAGGCATTATACTAAATCTTATAGAACTTTCTGAATTATTAGATGCAAAATTTTTAAATTCATCTTTATATTTTATAGAATTATTCTTATCATGAATATTAATTGTTTTAACTGCTTCAATTTCATCGGATATAATAAAACAATAACTATTTCTTATAAATACATTAAAAGAATCTTCACTATCAAAATAATCATTTTTATTACAAACACTTATATATTCATATCCATTACATCCAGCACCTAATGTATTTTCTACTGTTCTAGTTGTTTGAATATTTTCTTCATCAAGTAATCTTCTACACTTTATTTCACCAGTTTCAAGTATTTTATAAAAGCTGAACTTATCTGTACCATGATAATAAAATTTACTCATAAACTATCCCCCTTTAAACGTGAGATATTATAACATATTTAAGTAATAGTTGCAAATAAATAAAGAAATTTAATATAAAATTATCACTTCTTTAAATAAAGATTTTTATTATTTTTATATTTAAATTTATACCACTTAATAAACTCATCAGTTGCACTTGTTCTACCATCAGGTCTATTATTTCTTTCACTATCTGACATCTCAGCTAAGGTTTTGACACAGTTATTTGGAATGAAAACATACCATAAATTTGACAAAGCTTTTTTATTATTACTACCACTTATTTTTTTTGATAAATTACCCTTACTTACTCCAAAAAATTGATAATAATCATATCCATCATAAAAAGTAAGACAATCCATAAAATAACAACTTTTATCATTTACATCCTTCATTATATCTAGAAGTTGTTCTATATTTGTACTAACACCACTTCTTTTTACAAAAGCACCTGGATAACCTGGATTATTAGGATAATCATTAATATAAAACCCAGAATCGATTACAAATATGGGACTTTTTAACAAATCAAAAGCACATCTAGCCTTTTCTTTAGAGATAAATTTAATATCATTTACCTCTGGTTCATCTAAGTCACATTTATAAAAATCAATAGTAATACCAATACTTTCAAATTTGTCTTTTACTGAAACATACTTTCCATAATTTCCTGTTATATAAGTTAAGTTTTCCATATACACTCCTCCAATAGTTAAATAATATCAAAAGAAGAGGAAATATATATGTCAGTTTAAAATTTTTCTAATAATTTAATTTGTTTAATACGATTTAAATAAAAGTGTCTTATTTCTTGTTTTTTCTCACAATAAGCAGCAACTCCCCATTCTGAACCAAGTAAAATTAAATCATATGGGAGAATAGTTCTAACGGAAATATCATTTTTATCTTTAGAATAATATTCTATATAACATTTTCTTTTTTCTTTTATAGCTCTATTAATTAAATTATAAAATTCTTTATTATTTATATCTATAACAGTAGGAGTTATAAATCTTTTGGGAACATTAATATTTTGATTTAAAACATATCCACCATAAGGACCCTTAATTGTTTCAATATAAATACCTGCTTTCTCTATTTCATCTTTATATACTCTAATCATCCTAGGAGTCACTTCTAATTTCTCAGATAATTCTGATATACTATATTTTCTGCCAGAACTTAAATATTCAAGCATCAAAAGAACATTACTAATTTTAGACATAAACTCCTCCTAAAAAATAATTAAACCAATATATATTTTATCACTTTTTAAAGCATATTAAAACCCGAACTAATATTAGTTCGAGCTTAGATTAATCTGGTACAAACGACAAAGTAATTTACAACTCACTCACAATAATGAATTGTAATATAAATCAACCAAAGAACAAAAGATTTAAGT
>DLOU01000007.1 GCA_002477275.1 Caryophanales bacterium UBA7476 | reverse complement strand
TGGTCAAACATAATAAAAAAATCAAATAATAATTATTTGATTTTTAATTATCTTTTGGTTTAATTACTACACATCTATTTGGCTCTTCTCCAGTACTTTCTGTGTAGACTTTTTTATTATTTGTTAAAGCGTTATGAATGATTCTTCTTTCATATGAATTCATTGAATCAAGTTTTACTTCTACTTTTGATGTAGCAACTTCTCTTGCTATTTTTTTTGCTAAAAATACTAAATGTTTTTCTTTTTTCTCTTGATAATTGCTTACATCAACTACAAATTTGAAACTATTATTTGTTTCTTTTTTTATTGCTTGACTAATAATATGTCTTAAAGCTTTTAAATTTCTTCCTTCTTTTCCTATTAATAGTGCATCATTATCTGAATATATTCTATATGTAGGTGTTTCATTTTTATTAAGTATTTCTATTTTTACTGAAAATCCCATATTTTTTAATGTATTATAAATATATTCTTTTACAAATTGAATTAATTCACTTCTTTCTATTACTTCAATTTCTACTTTTTTTGAAAATAATGTTTTCTTTGTATCAATTTCATTAATTATTAAATTATCTTCATTTGATTCTTCTAATTTAATTTTTGCTTCTTTTATTGCTTCTTCCTTTGTTTTTCCTATAAATCTATGCTTTTCCATAACTCTTCTTACTTCCTTTCACTGCATTTTTTTCTTTCTTCATTGTCTTTTTAACAATTTTATTTTGAACTATTGTAAACAAGTTATTAAAGAACCAGTATATGCATAATGCTGATGGCATGAATAAAGCTGTTACAATTATCATTATACTCATAAATATTGGCATATGCTTCATACTTGGGTCCATTTGATCACTTGTCATACTCATTTTAAATGAATAGAAAGTTGAGATAGCTATTAATAGCATTAATATAATATATACATATAAATTAGATCTTCCAAAGCCAACAATTGGTGTTGTTCCTAATTGGATTGATAAAAATGTATCTTCAAATATTGCAGGAAATCTTTGTACTGCTTCATAGAAAGCTATAAAAATTGGTAATTGTATGAATGAAACTAAACAACCTGATATTGGGTTAATATTATATTTTTTATAAACCATCATCATTTCTTGACTTTGTTTTGATAGTGATTCTTCGTCTTGTCTTCCTTCATATTTCTTCTGAATTTTTTGAATTTCAGGATTAATTTGTTGCATCATTTGTGATTGTTTCATTGTTTTTCTAGTAACTGGATAAGTTAATAATCTAATAATTAATAATACAATTACAATTGCAATGGCATAATTCTTTGTTGCTAGACCTATTTTCAATATTATATATGAAAGAGGTTTTACAAATACTGTTGTCCAAATTCCTTCATATTTTCCTGATGTTATTTTAAATTTATCACAATCTGGTAATGAGTCTATATCTACTTTATATTTTTTATATAATTTAATTGATTCTTTATTAGTTGGTTTGCATAGTATATTTTCAACTAAATTTTGACCTGTTTCACTATTTTTTACTGCTTTCTTATTTTTATCTACTAATGATTTTGTACATCCTGTAGTAAGTGTTAAAACAATTAAGCAGAATAGTAATATCTTTTTAATATTTTTTCTTTTGTTAGTAATATTCATTATTTTTCTCCTTTTCTGAGTAGAAAAATTAAATTTTCTTTCATTTCATCAAAAGTAATTGATAAAGCACTACTCCTTAATATTATAATATAATCTCTGGAATTTACATAGCTTTTTCTGTATATATCTATTATACTTCTGATTTTTCTTTTATATTTATTCCTAATTACGGCATTTCCTATTTTTTTTCCAACTGATATTCCAAAACAGTCATATCCCTTATTACTTTCCTTATAATATATAACAAAGTATTTATTCTTTTTACATAATCCTGTTTTAATTATATTATCAAATTCTTCTTTTGTTTTTACTATATTCTTTTTTTTCATTTAAAACTCTCCTTATATTTAAAAAAACCACTTTTAATTCAGTGGTATTATTTACAAAGAGTTTTACGACCTTTGCGACGACGACGATTTAATATATTTGTTTTTTTACGTGCAAAAAAACCTAATTTTTTCTTTTTATTACGATTATTTGGTTGATATGTTCTTTTCATTTTCCCACCTCCAGACATAAATCTACATTATTATAATAAAAAAATTACTATTTTGTCAACAAAATGCTTAAAATTTTATATTCCACATTATTAACATCCTTGTTTAAAATTTTTTCTTCAATGTTAATTGCATTTTTGTGGAAAATGTGGAAAAGCAATTTTTTTGTTACTATTTCTTATTTTTATATGTGGAATATTTTGTGGATTCTTTGTGAATTATTTTTTTATGATATTTTTTACTTTTTTTTTTAACTATTATCTGTTTATAACTACAGTTTTATCTTTATATATTAAATTTATTTAAATTTTTAATAAAAAATAATATTTACATTATTTTTTCCTTTATTTTATAAGGTTTTCTTTTAGAAATTTTATATAATTTAAAATTTTTTTATTTTTTTGTTTCTTTTTTTTATAAATTGAATTAGAATAAGGGTGTAAATTTTTACTTTTGGGGAGGATGGTATAATGAATGTAGAATTATTATGGCAAAATTTCTTAGATAATATTAAAGAAGAATTATCCTCCTTGGCTTTTGATACTTGGTTTAAATCATCAAAACTTTATAAAATAGATGATGGTAAAGCTATTATTATTGTTCCAATGCAAATTCATAAAAAGCATATGGAAGATAATTATTTAGATCAAATAAAAGATATTTTTAATAGAATAACAGGTACAAATTTTGATATAGAGTTTTTATTAGAAGAAGAAATCGCTCAATTAGAAAAAAAAGCAAAAGAAATAAAACCTGAAGAATTACCTTTTGGCATTCCTAAGATGAGTAAAGAACAAAGTAATTTAAAGCCTGAATATACTTTTGAAAACTTTATTGTTGGTAATAGTAACAAATTTGCTCATGCCGCTGCATTATCTGTTGCTGAAAATCCTGGTAAAATGTATAATCCTTTATTTCTTTATGGAAATAGTGGATTAGGTAAGACTCATTTAATGCATGCTATTGGTAATTATATATCACAAAATAGTAATAGAAGAGTTTTATATGTTACTAGTAATGATTTTATAAATGATTTTGTTAAAATACAAAGAAAAAATCAAAAGGATAATAATATTGATAATATGGATTTTTTCAAATCTAAATATAGAGATATTGATGTTTTGATAATAGATGATATACAATATTTAGGTGGAGCAAATGCAACACAACAAGAATTTTTCCATACTTTTAATACTTTATATAGTGATTCAAAACAAATAATCATATCATCTGATAAATCACCTGATGATTTAAAATTACTTGAAGATCGTTTAAAAACAAGGTTTTGTTGGGGACTTACAGTAAATATTTTTCCACCTGATTATAATTTGAAAGTTGAAATACTACGAAAAAAGATTATATCAGGTAATATAGAACAAGAAATAAGTGAAGATGTTATTGAATATATGGCCTCTAATATAGGAAGTGATGTTAGACATCTTGAAGGAGCTATGACAAGACTTGTTGCTTATTCAGCAATGATGGGTGGAGCAGAAATTAATTTAGACCTTGCTATTGAAGCTTTAAAAGACTTTATAAGTAGCGGAATATGTGAAAAAGATGATATTCATAGAATACAAAAAATAGTTGCTGAAGAATTTCAAATTACTGTTGAAGATATGCGTAGTAAGAAAAGAAGTGCTAATATTTCATTTCCAAGGCAAATTGCTATGTACCTCTGTAGGAAACTAACTTCTGAGTCTTTCCCTAAAATTGGTACTGATTTTGGAGGAAAAGACCATTCTACAGTAATGTTTTCAGTAGAAAAAATTGAGAATGAAATGAAGGTAAATCAAGACTTAGCAAAAATAGTTAATAAGTTAAAAGAAAAGATAGAAAGGTAATTGTGAAGAAAAATTAATAACTTAATATTTTTCCACATATGAATTTTTATAAAAATACGTTATAATATATAGAAAAAGTTAGTTTTCAACTTTTTCCACAGCAATAATAACAATAATATTTAAGAAAGAAGGAATAATTATGAAATTAACAATTAAAAAAGATATTTTACTAGATGCTTTAAATAAAGTATCAAAAGCTATTTCTACTAAGAATCTAATACCAGTACTTGCAGGAATAAAATTTGATCTTACAAAAAAGAAGTTAGTATTAACAGCTTCTGATAATGAAATCACTATTCAAACATCTATTGATTGTAATAATAGTGAAGATGTCATTGTTGGAGATGAAGGAACTATTATTATTCAAGGTAAATATATTTTAGATATAGTTAGAAAATTACCAGATGAATTTATTAATATTGAAGTTATTGATGAATTAAAGATTCTTATTTATACTGAAAATAGTGAATTTAATTTGAATGGTATTTCGGAAAGTGAATATCCATCAATTAATTTAGAAGAAAGCAAGAAAAAAATAGATGTAGATTCAAGTATATTTAAAGATATAGTTAATCAAACTGCTTTTGCGGCTTCTAATGAAGAAACAAAGCCTGTACTAACTGGTATTAATTTTAATATAGTAGGGGATATATTAGAGTGTAATTGTACTGATAGTTATCGTTTAGCTAGAAAAGTTGTTACTTTATCTAAAGCAAGTGAGGAAAACTATAATATAGTTATTCCTAGTCATAATATTATTGAATTTTCAAGATTAATAACTGATTCTGATAACAGTATAGTAGAGGTTCATATATTTAATAATAAGGTTTTATTTAAAAATGGATCATTATTATTTCAAACACGTTTAATAAATGGTACATATCCTAATACAAGTAATTTATTACCAACAGAAGTAAACTTAGTTATTACTGCTAATTTAAATGATTTCTATAGTGTTATTGATAGAGCAAGTATTTTAACTAGTGACAAAGATAAAAATATTGTTACTCTTGAAACAGATGGAGATACATTGTTATTAAAATCTTCTTCATTAGAAATTGGTAGAGTAGAAGAAAAAATGAAAATTAGTAAGAGTAATAAAGATGATATTAGAATATCATTTAGTGCCAAATATATGATGGAAGCATTAAAATCATTTAATTCTGATGAAGTTGAAATTAATTATGTTGGAGAAGTTAAACCAATTATAGTTAAATCAAAAGATGATGAATCTTTAACTCAATTAGTACTTCCTATAAGAACTTATTAATATTTAATCCACAAAATTTGTGGTTTTTTTTATTATGTTTGACCA
>DLOU01000057.1 GCA_002477275.1 Caryophanales bacterium UBA7476 | reverse complement strand
TTTTGATCATATTCTTCTCCCTTTATAATATCATGAGAATACGTATCAAAAAGATAAGATATATTTCTACATCTAACATAATCCCTCATCTGTGAATTAACTTCTATTTGTATATTTTCATTTTCTGTTTTAATATGAAGATCAAAATGTTTTCTTTTAAGTCTTACATTATCACTATTCTTCTCCAAGTTTAGATATGTTAACTCTTTGATTTTAATATCAAGAATACTTTCTAGAAGAGGAATAAGTAAATCCTTATTTTCTTTCTTCATAAATACCTCTTTAAAAGTTCTATCATATCTGCAAGTATAAAATTCTTTATCTTCCATCACACCATCTCCTTTTTTTCTTGGAAGTAGTGCTGTTATATAATAAAAGAAGTAATAAATCAAAAGACCAATTTTAAAAATTATAAATAAAAAGCAACAAAAAACTACAAATTTTAACTATGCAATTTGTAGTTTTATTTAAATAAATAAGTTCAAATATACAAAATTAGTATTAATCAACTTTATATACAAATATTACATCATTAGAATTATTTGATGCATATCCTTTATAATCTTTAGATAACTTAACTAATGCTTTTACTTTATTTGAATAATTAACACCTGTATTTGTTAAACTTGTTAATTTATTAATTCCTTCTCCATTAAGTTTATTTAACCCATTTTTTAATGTACTTGTTCCATCCATTAAAATTTTTGTTCCATTAGATAGTTCTACACTACCATTATATAATTCTCTTATTCCATTATTAAGAGTTGAAGTTCCATCTTTTACTTTACTAGTTCCTTCAGTTTGAAGTTTAGATAAATATCCTTCTATTGTGTTTAACTGTCCTAAAACTTCATTTGATGTATTTGAAAGAGTTCCAGTCAATTGATCTAGTGCCCCATTGTTATATGTTAGAAGAGTTATTAAACTATTATTTCCATCATATTGTTTTTTATAATTTAAAAGTGTTTGATATGTTAAATCATCAATTAGTCCATTTGTGTGAACAGTTTCAATTGTCTGAGTAAATGTTTCACTTGAAATTTCAAGACCACCTAATGCTTCAGTTTTTAATTTTACACCATTATATATTTCAGTATTTGCGGCTGTTAATTTTTCTATTGTAGAATTATTGTTTTGTTTTAATGTATTAATTTCTCCTAATTTAGTACTTAACTCGTTTTGCTTAGTAACTACTCCTGTTTTTCCTTCTTCTATTCCACCTATTATCTGTTTTAAGCTTTCATCAACAGTTGTAGCTCCTTCTTCTAATGTTTTTGATCCTTCAAGTGCACTATATAGACCGCTTGATATTTTTTCTGCACCACTATTTATTTCACTTGATCCACTTTCTAATTTTTCAGAACCTGCGACTAACTCATTCATTCCATTTTGAAGAGTTCTCATTGAACCACTTAAATTATCAAGTTTATTAAATACAGTTAAATCACTATTTTCAAGTAATTTTGGAGTTGCGACAAAATAGATTGTGTTATCAGTATATTTTTCTGTATCATAAGTAATTGTCACACTATCCATATTCTTAAGTGAATCTATTTTTAAATCATCATATAGCCCTGGAGTTGAAATAGAAGCTAGGATATTTTTTGTTCCAGTATTAACTACTTTACCATTTGTTATTTCAATATTTGAATTTTTATCTCCTTTAATAATTGCAGTTGTAGTGACTACGAATGGTGTATGCATACCATACTCTTCATTATATAAAGTATTAGTAAAATTTGCTTCTATTTTTACTTTTCCTTTTTTACCAAGAAGTTTACTTTTCTCTATTTTCTCTCCATCTAAATAGTATTTAATATCTACTTTTATTGGACTTTCTTTATCAGTTTCACCTTGATAAGTAATATCTTTACCTTCAGTTTTCCATGTTAGAATATTATTATTTTTTTCATATTCTTCTTTTCCGCTTATGTTAAGTATATTTTTTAGAATTGTTTCATCTTCTTGTTTTTCTTTAGATACATATTTTAGATGAGTGTTAACTATATTTTGTTTTACTTCTCCATTATTTTTTAATGTTGTAAATACTACTTCTTCCTTAGTTAAAGCAAATGTATTCATTGGAACCATAAAACTTGTTATTACTAATGTACCTAATATATTTCTTGTTATTTTTTTCATAATTATTCTCCTTTCAATTTTTTCTTTTTAATTATAAATTTATCAAATGTCATAAGAAGACTTGGTAATATTAATAGTACTGTAAGCATTGAAATAATCGATCCTCTAGCAAGTAGTGTACAAATAGAACCAATCATATCTATTTTTGTATATAAACCTACTCCTATGGTTGCGGCAAAGAAACATAGTGCTGATGTTATTATTGATGGTGTTGTAAATGCTAGTGTCTCTTTCATAGCCTCTTTTACATTTTTATTTTGTCTTTCTTCATTATATTTTGTTGACATTAATATTGCATAATCTATTGTTGCTCCTAATTGTATTGTTCCAACTACTATACTTGCAATAAATGGAAGTGATGTTCCAGTAAAGTATGCAAATGCCATATTCATAAATATTGCAAACTCTATAGATAATATTAATATTACTGGAAGTGTAAATGATTTAAGTACGAACATCATTATTACAAATATAACTATTAGTGATGTATAATTAACTGCTTTAAAATCATGATCTGCAATTGTAACTAAGTCTTTCATTAAGGCTCCTTCTCCAGCTACTATTGCATCTTTATCATACTTTTTAACTACTTTATTTATTTTTGTTAATTGATTATTTAATTTAGTTGATGCTATTTCATATTTAGAGTTTAAAAGTATTAATGAATATTTGTCATTATCAACTATTTCTGTTAGTTCTTCTGGAAGAATACTCATTATTCCATCATTTAATACTTCATTTGGTGATAAAACAAATTCTACTCCTTTAATTTCTTTTAACTCATCTATCATTTCATTTATTTCTTCATTACTAGTGTCTTTATTAACAAGTATTATTTCAGGAGATGCTATATTAAATTTTTCATTTAGTTCTTTATTTGCAACTTGAAATGCTAAATCTTGTGGAAGTGATTCATCTAATTTGTAATAAACATCATAATTTTTATAACCTATATATGCAGGTATCATAAGTATTACAAATATTATTAAAATTAATACTCTGTTATTAAGTGCAAATTTTTGAATAAGTTTAAACTTAGGAAAAAAGTTTTTATGTTTTGTTTTTTCTACTAAGTTATCAAACATTAATAGTAGTGATGGGAAAAGTGTTAGTACTGTTATTAGTCCACAAAGTACTCCTTTTGCCATTACTATTCCAATATCTTTTCCTAAAGTAAGTGACATTGAGCAAAGTGCTAAGAATCCTGCAAATGTTGTTAATGAAGAACCTAATACTGATTTAAATGTACTTGTTATTGCGTTTTCCATTGCTTCTTCTTTATTTTTTGCACTTTTCTTTTCTTCTTCATATTTATGGTATAAGAATATTGAAAAGTCTGTTGTTACTCCTAATTGAAGTATTGCTGTTATTGCTTTTGTTATATAACTTATTTGTCCTAAGAATAAGTTTGATCCTAAATTATATATTATTGCTATACCTATATTTGCAAGTAAGAAGAATGGTACTACATATGAATCAGTAGCAAGTGTCAATACAACTAAACAAAGTACAACAGCTATTACAACATAAACAGCTATTTCTTTGTTAGAAAGCTCCATTGTATCAAGTACCATTGCTGTCATTGAACTTATTTTATCTTTATCAACAATTTTTCTTAATTCTCTTAATCCATCTATTGTTTCATCACTAGATGTTGAGCCTTTAAATGTAACCATTATTATAGTTTCATTATCTTTATAAACTTTTTCTTTTACTTCATTTGGTAAAAACTCTATTGGAATTCCGCTATCGATTACATCTGCAATACTAACAACTTTATTTACTCCATTTATTTTCTTAATTTCTTTTTCTAGATCGAGCATTTTTTTATTAGGCATATTATCTACCATTACAAATGCATAACTTCCTAATCCAAATTCATCTGTTAAGATGTTCTCACCTTTTATTGTTTCTATTTCTTCTGGTAAGTATATTAATATATCATAATTAATTCTTGTTTTTACATATCCTATTGCTGCTGGAATAAGTAGTACTAAAGAAATAATTAATATTAACAACTTATGTTTTACTATACTTTTTGATATGTTTTTCATTTTTTCCTCCTCATTTTTGTATTATAGTTTTGTATATTTTAATTGTTAAATACACAAATTCACTTTTTGTATGTTATCCAACATTTTGATGGATAACGTTGTATATTTATACAACGCCTAGTTGTTTATCTTTACTTTTGTTGTTTTTTGATTATAATATAAATTGGTGATTTTGATGGAAAAGAAAATCGATAAAAGAATACTTAAAACTAAAAAAAGTCTATATGAGGGACTTCTTGAAGTAATGAAAGAAAAAACATTTGAGGATATTAAAATAAGTGATATATGTGATAAAGCTATGACTAATAGGTCTACTTTCTATGATCATTTTGCTGATAAATATGAACTTCTTGCATCACTAATAGAAGATTTAAAGAAAGAGTTATCTGTTGCTTTAGAAGAAAATAAAAAAGAATATGAATCTCCTAAAGAATATTATATGGAAGTAATTATTCTTCTTCTATCACATATCTCATCAAATATTGATATTTACAATGCAATACTAAAAAAGAATAATAATAGTATTGTTATAGATATGCTTTATGATACTTTGATAAAAAATATTTCAAATGAACTTGATAAAACTGAAAGAACTACTGATATACCACTTGAAATTGTAACTAAATTTTATGTTACTGCTGTTACAAATATATGTCTTGACTACATAAGATATCCTAAAAAATATAAAAAAGATGTCTTAATTAATTATTTAGACATCTTAATACCTAATGATTTTTATTAAAATAGTAGAAATACTATTTTTTTTATTTCCATACATCTTCATTTATATATTTTGTTAGTGCCATAATATAAGCATTTCTTGTTAAATCTATTCTTGTTGTTTCTCCTTTAGTAAGAATACTTATTCCACATTTTCCTTTTGATAATTCTTTTCCTTCAAATAGTCTATCCATAACTTTTCCAAGTTCTTTTTCTTTTATTTCATCTAAATACTTTTCAGGAATTGGAAAGCCTTCTGATATTCCAAAACTTGTTAGTCCATTCTTATCCTCTATATATACAGCATTTATATCAATATAATCTCCTAATAGATTAGTTATACCTGCTTCACTAGCTGCATAGAAATCTGCATCTATATTATTTTCTTTAGCATACTTCTTTAAGTTTTCTACTCTGTTTTTAGCGCCTATATATATTTCTTTATCAAAAGGCTGACAACTAACATTTGATTCTACATTTATTCCTTCTATCTCAAATTCTTTAAAATATTTAGAGAAAGCTTCTTTTGCTCCCTCTATCTTCCCCGGATTTTTTGTTCCTATTAATATTTTCATTTTATCCTCCTATTACTCTTTTAAATACTTTGTTATTTGCTCTTCCAACTTGTGTAGTTGTTATTGTTTCTAACAACTCTTTTGGATTCTTATTATTACAATTTAGTATTATTCTTTCAAATATTGAAAGAAGTTCATTATTTATATCAATACTATCTAGGTAGTTTAAATAGTCATAAAACTCATCTATTTCCATTCTGTGGACATTACCTTTATATAAATAATTTAGTATTGTAATTATATAACAATATAAATCAGACTCTTCATTAGCATCTATATATCCTAAATCTTTTACATATGATTTATCTTTATACTCTTTTGCTCCATCTTTAAATACTATATACTTATTAGAATTTTTTAATAATGTATTTGGAAGTAAATATCTCGATGGGAATGGTTTATTATCACATATTTTAGCACTATCTAAATCAACTACTTTTAATTGATCATCATGTGTTATTACAAAATTTCCCGCATGTAAATCATTTAAATAAATACTATCAAGTGGCGTGTCTGCTCTTATATATTTTAACTTCTCTAGTACTTCACCTATTCTTCTTAAATATCCTATTTGCTCACTAGTATTTATTTTTGAATCATTTAATATTTTTTCTAGATTTGTTCCTTCAACTAAATCTTCTGCACAGCCTACTATTTTTCCATTTACTACTCCTAAATAGTTAGGTATCACAAAATTATCTGGTAAAAATTCTTTGTTATCATCGAGCATTTCAAGTGTATATAGTTTATTTGCAAATACTGCTCCATTAAGTAAATATAGTTTTTTAAATACTCTTAATTTTCCTTTATACATTAGTTCATAAAGATCTGCTTCAGTGTTAACAATTCCTTGTCCTATTTCAAGTGGTTTTAAAGAATTAAATTTTTTTTCTGATAAATTGATTATATTCATATTGCATCATCCTTTTCTAGTTATTTTATCAGAATTAAATTCATAATCAAGAAAAAAAAGTATTATTTGTTAATACTTTTCTTTACCTCGTCAAAAATTTCTTTTGCACTCTTATCTTTAATTTTGTCTTTATTATTTTCAATATATTTTGCTGTTTCTTTGATTATTGGATTAGTCTTAACTTTTTTACCAACAAATTCTGTTATTTCATCTATTTGTTTTGTGTTAAATTTACCACTATTAATCATTTCTGAAACGGCAACAACTGATTCACCTAAAGCAAAAACTATTGCTCCTGCCACTACTCCATTTACCACAGGTCCCGCAATTGGAAGAACTGTTATTATTGATTTAGCTACTGTTGTAATAATAGTTGATTCAACAATAGACATAATTAATTTATTCGAATAATCAATTTTATATATTTTAAATATTAGTTTTGTCATTCCTACTTCTAGTGGCATTAAGATTAATGAATCAGCAAATGGGATGGGTACTGCTCCTACTACTACGGCTGATGCTGTGCATCCACCTATAACGGTATTTGCAGTAAATCTTTTTTGTTCAACTACCATTCTTTCTCTGTTTTCTTTATTTATTTCTTTTGCTTCATCCATAGAGTCAAGTGTTTTTAAACATAATTCTTCAACACCTGTTGGAGCAACAGTAGTTTCTTCATTAATTACATACTCTTGTGCTACTACTGGAATTATTCCTTTTAAATTTAATTTCTTATATTTTTCAAATGCCTCCTTAATAGCAGCTATATTTTCAGGAATATCTGTTTCTGAATATGATTTTGTTATTACAACAAATAAAGGTATATTTTTCCATTCCTTTATTGCTTTATTCATTAGTTTAATGTTGTGTTCAAATGTTCTTCTGGATGTCCCTTCTATACAATACCAAACTGCATCTAATCCATAATTTTTATTATCATTTTTATTAAATTTCTTAACTTGACTTATTGTTTTATGTTGTTCAAAAAAGCTATATTCAAACCCTTTTGTATCAATGCATCTGATTGGCCAGGTGGATGATTCATATACTTCTATTTTTTGTGTATTTGACTTTCCTGGAGTTGTTATTATTTCTTGACCAGAAATAGCTTTAATTAGTGTCGATTTTCCCGCTCCTGATACTCCAAGTACAAGTACATTCATTTTGTTTTCTTTCATAATAATCGCCTCTTATTTTGCATATAGACATTTTTTTGTTGATAGTGAGCATCTTACTTTTGTGCTAGAATTTTCTTCATCACTATTTTTAACATTTGATTCTAGGTAGATATCATCATCATCTACTTTATCTATAGTTATGTGAATTAAACTAATATTTGGTGTTTCACTATAATTCATAAATAATGTTTCATTACTTACATTTGCTCCATTTAACTTATATTTTAGGATATCTCCTGTTTTTCCAATACAATGTATGTAGATGTTATTATCTTTTACATATAAGTTTTTACCACTATCTAGGGTATCACATCTTTCTATACTTGTTAAAAATCTATATTCATCTTTATCTTTTAAAAGTATGTTTAGATTACTCCATGAGCTATTTTCACTGTAATATTTTGTTATAGCATAATTAAAACTTTTAAATTTAAATTCTTTTATTACCTTTTCATCTTTTACTAGTTCATATTTATCTAATTTTTCTTTTGTACTTTCATAATCATAATGTTCAATTAATTTGAATATTCCAAAAAAAAGTGCTGGTATAGATACAACAATTATGATTACTTTTAAAATAGTTATTATTACCTTTTTCATTTTTTACTCCTAATTATTTATATGTTTTTTTGTATTTTGTTTTTTTAATCACCTTCACTTTAATACTATATATCTAAATAACTATTATTATTTTACACACTCTTATCTATAAGAAAATTATAGCATAAATTACTATATATTAATCAATACCTTTTTCTATTTCTTTTAGAGTAATTGGTCCTTCCCTAAGTATTATTAATTTTTTATTGGTACAATCTACTATAGTACTTGACTTATCATAAATAATTTTTCCTTCTAGCATTCCATCTAAATCAGGACATTCTTTTTCTATTTCATCAAGTGATGAACATGTTTTTTTACCACTCTCGTTAGCACTTGTCATATATAGCGGGCTTCCTACTTTTCTAATTAACTCTTCAAGCTCTTTCGATGTAGCCATTCTTATAGCTACTGTTTCTTTTCCATTTGTTACAAAGCTTGGAAGGTTTTCTTTTTTCTTTAAAACTAAAGTGATAGGTCCAGGCATAAAAGTATTAATTATTTTTTCTACTTTTTCATTTACTACAGCTATTTCTCTTATTTGATTTATATCACAGCACATAATCGGAAAAGATTTAGATTCTGGTCTTTTCTTAATACTAATTAATTTATTCTTAGCTTTTTCTGAACTAATAATTCCACAAAGACCAAACACAGTATCAGTTGGAACACTCATTACTCCATCATTTTTTAATATTTCTACTAATTTTTCTATTTCATTTTCATTATATCTTTTTACCATAAACATCTCTTCTTCTTATTTGATTATATCAGATAAATTAAAAAAAGAGCATTATTTACTCTTCTTTTAACTCTTATATATTTATTCCATACTTACATCATTTGAATCACAGGCATATATTATTCTTTCTCCATACTCAGTTGCTTCAATTGTTTTTTTGCAGGAATAATTATCTACGTTATATTTAATTGTATCATCTATTGCATTATACTCTCCTTCAAGACCATATTCAAAATATACTTTATCTTGATGAACTGTAATATCTATTTCCCCATCTTTTACTTTTTCTTCTACTAAATATAGTTTCTTTTGATTTTCAATTAATTTACTAATTGTATTTTCGTTTGCTTTAATTACTAGTGGATCATTTCCATAACTTTCAAATGTATATAATTTATTTTCTTTTAAGTTATTAATAAATAGTTCATAATAAACTTTAAAATTATTTTTTTCTTCTTCCTCAATCATAATAACTGGCATATTATCCATTGTTGTATTATGTTTTGTTAATTTAAAATACCTAGAATCAAGCTCTCTACTAACTATAATTTGATTTTCTTCAACACTATTATCAATTATATATTTATATTTATTACTTAATCCTAATCCATTAGAATCAATTACTAAATTATCTTTGTATTTTAATTTTATTTCTTTTGTTTCTAAGTTAAACAAGCTATTATCTTCTACTACTTCAATATTCTTAATTGATAAAGCAAGCATTCCAATAGAAAAACCAATTACAACAATACAACTAATAAATATTATTAAATTAGGTAATAAATTAAATTTTTTATTAAATATAAAACTTATTAGTAAAATAATAAATTGAATTAGTACAATTATTGCCGCAATTAAAAGTAGTGTTATCCATAGGAATATTATATTTACTGCTACATGTGATATTGCTATTACTGCTGAAACTACTAAACTTATAGTAGTAAATATTGTTCCAACTAAAATCCAGAAAACAATAAATTTAATAAATATAATTGCAATCTTTGATAAGACTCCTAAAAATTCAAATGGTTTTTCATCTCTAACTATTATTTTCTCATTTTTTACCTTTTCATCTTTTTCTACATTTTCATTTTGTTTTTCTTTATCTTTAATTTTTTCTATTTTAGGTTCAACCTTTTCTTCAACATAGTAATTCAAATACCTAATTTTAAATGTATATATAAGAATAATTATTGCGATTATAAACCAAACTAGACTTAATATACTATTTAACACTTCTCTTATTAAATTCATTTTAGAACTACCTAAAAATCTAAAGATATTAGATATTACACTACTTGGAACTCCGCAAATAACTTTTCCAAATAATCCTAAAAGTAATCCTAAAATAATCATTTCAATTATACATCTTAGGCCATCAGAAAATTTCATTTTAGAAAACATATTTACTGTATTAGTAATAAATTCCAGTAAAGAGTCCCATACATTATTAAAGTTATTTTTATTCTTTCTCAATGAAGATTCAACATCAGTAATCTTATCATTAATTAAATCATCCATTGAGCAATCAAATAAATTTGCAATCTGAATAATTTTATCTGTTTCAGGATAAGTATTATTACTTTCCCATTTAGATACACTTTGACGAGATACACCTAACTTTTCAGCTAGTTCTTCTTGTGAGTATCCATTTTTCTTTCGAAGTTCAATTAATTTATCACCAAACTTCATACAATCACCTCTTTCATGCATTAATCATATTATTTTTTTAGGTTGCATTCTATACATTTTGGTTGGAAATTATGTAAAATTTCGGTTGCATTCTTCTTTTTATAGATATTTTTATGTATAAGTATAGTTTCTTTATATATATTATAGAACTATTTTAACAATAAGAAAAGGCGAATAATTATTCACCTATTAATAAACTATAAATGATATTCAAATTAAGAATATAGTGTTTTTATAATTACTAATTAATTCAGCATATTTTTTTTTATTTGTACTTTTCCTACTACCTTTTTATTTCTATATCTAAGATAATATCATTACATTTAATTTATAAAGGAAAAAATACAAATTTCATTTAATTTGTATCTTTGATTTTAACTATAAAATATTTTTTAATCTTTAAAGAAGAATGGTTTTAATACAATTTTGATTCCTTTACTATCTTGTACTTTTTTAATTACATATAATCCTAAATTATATTTAGTTATTTTTTGTCCTTCATTTTCTTCTTCTTTTACATCTAAATACCAATATGGCTCTTTTTCATCATTTAGTCTTTGCATATCTAAAAGTCCCATAATGGTTTCAAATAAAACAAATAATATAACTAGTGTAATTATAATATTATAAAAAAATTTAAAAACACTTCTTTTTCTATTTTGTGAATTATACTTTTTCATTTCTTCTTTTTTTTGTTCTTCTTCAAAATTTTTTTTTGCTTGTTCCTTTATTTCAGCTTCTTTTTGTAATTCAGCTCTTACTTCTTCCCTTATTTCTTCTTCTGTTTTAGTTTTATTTTCTTCCATACTTCTCACCTACATATTTTATTTTTATCTTATTAAATATATATTATCATATTTTATTATTTTTTTACAATAATATATATTTTTTGATAGAAAGAAAAAAGGTTTTTGACCTTTTTACTATTTGTTTAGAACTTTTTTATTCCAACTTCTCTTATTACATTTAGGACATTTCATATATCTTGTTCTTCCCATATGCATAGCAAGAAATACACTTTTATATGTAGGAATATATTTATGATGGCAATTATCACATTCATAGTATCCAGCTACTTGTTCTATCTTAATACCATAAAAACATCCAATCATGAAAGAAATAAATCCTAAGGTAATTAGTATAATTCTTGCAACAGTCTGCATTTCAACATAAGATGCTACAAACATTAAAACTAAGAATGAAACTGATGCAGTAAATCCCAATACATATTCTAGTGTCAAAAGTTGTTTATCTTTCTCCTCCTTTAATTTTGCCATTTCAATTAAGTTTTCTTCTAGTTTCTTTTCATTGTCTTTCATATCCACTTTCTCACCACTAAATAGATCATTAATAGAAATATTTAGTATTTCACAAAGCTCTGGCATAGTTCCTGCATCTGGCAAGCATATACCTGTTTCCTTGTTCAAATGACACATCATCAATACTATTATTGTTTGGGGAGATTATGGCTTTATAATCTCCACCAATTTTTAAAATAAATCTAATAACATTAGGATTCTCATTTCCATTTTCATCTTTTTCGCCTATTATGATTTTTTCAACTAAATTTTCAAATGTTGCCTCATCAAATTCTTTTAAAGATTTCTCACTTTCAAACACAACTTCTTCTATCTCTTTTAGTCTTTTAGAAATTTCTTTGTTATTATTGTTTTCTAACTCTAATTGATAGATTTCATCATTAAGACTTTTGATTTTACTATTTATTTCTTTTTCCTTTTCAGTATAAGCATTTTTGTTCTCATAATCATCTAGTTTCATATCAATTAAATTAGATAATCTTTTTTGTTGTGATTCTAGTTCCTTATAAAGTTTATCAATTTTAGTCTTGCTATCATCACTTTCTAAAGTTTCACGTATTGCCTTTAATAACTTATATTTTGTCTTATGCTTTTTCTCTACAATAGAGTTATAAATTTGTATGAATAAATCTTTTAAAATATCTTCTCTAAAGGTTATAGAGTGTTCGCAATTACTTTTCTTAACTACTTTATGATAACAAGCCCAATAAACTTTTTGACTTCCATCTTTATATTTGCCACTAACTCTACGAGCATAATTTGTTCCACATAGTCCACATTCTATTTTAGAACTAAAAGCATATTGACTTGTGAATTTACTTGTATGACTTTTGCCATCAGGGATTATCTTCTTACTTCTTTTTGTTAGTATTTCTTGTACTTTGTTCCAAACATCTCTTGTAATGATAGGTGTATGATGATCTTTGACATAATATTTTTCACGTTCGCCATAATTTCTTGTTTTCTTATGGGTTAGAGGACTTATCGTGTAATACTTTTGACACAATAAATCTCCAACATATTTTTCATTAGAAATCATTTCTCTTACACCTTGTTGACTAAAGTTTTTACCTGTATAAGTTTTATAGCCTTCTTCATTAAGTCTATTAGCAATCGTTCGTGTTCCAACTCCATCAGCATACCAATTAAATATCATTCTAACAACATTTGCTTGTTCTTCGTAAACTTCTAGTGTCTTTGTTTCCTTATTCCATTTATAGCCATAACATTCTGCTTTACCAACAAATTCTCCTCGTTTCATCATTGCTTTTATTCCCATTTTTACGTTTTGAGAAGTTGATTCACTTTCTGCTTGAGCAAATGCACTAAAGAGTGTTAAAAACATTTCACTTTCAAGTTCTAATGTGTGAATATTTTCCTTTTCAAAATACACATCAACTTTACGTTCTCTTAAATCTCTTACATACTTTAAGGTATCAATAGTATTTCTTGCAAATCTTGATATTGATTTTGCTATAATAATATCTATCTTACCATTTAAAGCATCGTTTATCATTCTTTGAAATTCAGTACGTTTTTTAACTTGTGTTCCACTTATACCCTCATCAGCATATATTCCTACAAACTCCCAATTTGGATTCGCTTTTATCTGTGCTGAATAATGTTTTATTTGTGATGAATAACTTGTTAATTGTTCCTCACTATCTGTTGAAACTCTACAATATGCACATACTTTCTTTAGTTTATTTTCAGTATTGATTTCTTCGGTTATGAGATTATTACTTTTAATAACCTCAACAATCGCCATTTTACCTCTCTTTCTTTTAATGTTAGACATTAAATAAATGTCCTCTGTATTTATTATATCTTATTTTTGTACATTCCTGTAGCCTTTTAATAAAAATTCTTTATTTTTTCTTTCAGTACGTAATATTGTTTTTCTGTAATAAGTTTTAAATTCAGTAATTTACTTATTATTGATAAGTTAATTGTTTCATCTAATATATTTTCAATTTCAATTTGTGTTAGTTTTTTAGTATCGTTCAATAAACTTCCCCCTTTCTCTTAAATTTTAATAATAATTCTTTTTCATATATAATCTCATTTCCTCCGTTTCAATACTATTTATAATCGCTTAATAATTCTTGCATTTCTTGTAGTTCTTCTTTTGTAGGTGGAATTGACTCACAACGTTTGCCATTCCATACCATAACACCATCAGGATCATACCTAATATGTGGTGCTTTTCTTCCTGTAATAATGTCATTTGGGTTATTTGAAATATCAGTTGTGGTAATAAAACTTTGTATGTGTTTATTTTTATCAATATAAGAATTTAAATAACCTTTGATAAAGACTTTATTTCCTTTAACAAAATAATCTTGATAAGTGTTATATAATTCTCTTGATATATTTAAACTTACATAAACCTTTTTATCATCATTTAAAGTATATTTGTTAGTTGTTAAGCCAAATTTAATATACTTATCATTAGTATCTGTGATAACATTGATTATTCCTGATATGATAACCTCATTATAATTTACATTTTCATAATCCATATATCAAATCCTTTCATTTAATTTCTTTAGTTATTTAAATTACTTAAAATAAATTTAAATATAATTAAAATATTTATTTATTATACTTATTTATTATTCTTATATTCTTTGGTAGAAGTATTTTGCTATGGGGTATAGCAGTATTCTTCCATAGGGTATAGAAGAATATTGCTACTCTGTTTGTATGGGATAGATGTGTCTTTCAAAGTTTACGTATTCAACTCTTATATAATTTGCTCTTTTTAGTTCGCTGATAGAATTAGTAATCGTTCTTTTAGATAGGTTTACTTTATCACTTATATAATCATTACTTGCATAACAATAACCTTTATTATTCGCAAGTGATAGAATAACACCATATACAAGTTTTTCTGTGGAATTTATCTTATTACTTTTAACTATGGAATCATCTAGTATAATGCAACCCATAGTCTTATAATCCTATTTCATATTCTTTTTCTTTTGGTTTTTCATGATAAGTTACTTCTTTTGTATTGTCATCACAATTAAAATATAAATAATCTCCTGTTGAATCAATAACTTTGATACTATTACGATTAACTAGATATATTTTAAATTCATCTATATTTAAGTTTTTCTTTAAGTAATCTAAAATATAGTATTGTGGGATCGTATCAACTCTGTTTTTTACAATATCAACTCTTGTTAATTCTCTCATAGACATTCTCCTTTCCTTTATTTGATTTAAACAACAAAAAAACCTGTATTATCTACAAGTCTAACTACTAAAAATAAGCAAAGTTATCCCTGAAACTTTATTTTAAATCCTGTTTCATCGGATTATATTATTTGAAATAACACATACATTTCTTTTTATTTTAATAGTTCTTTGAGTATGTCTTATTTCAAACTAGATTCATTCTATTACTAGAATAGGTACTAACATAAGCCTTTCATCTTACTGTACCTCTTATAACTAACGCTTTTCGGCACTTTAGTTAAGTGTTATTGTGTACATTCCATTTGAATATTCTTGAAAATATTTTAGATATTTTAATTGTTTTAATATCTCAAGACTTCTTTTCAAACCCTTATTTTTAATTTTAATGGTTTGTTGTATTTCTCCTATATTTATATCTGTGATAATTCTATCAAAACCTTTGGTATAGATATAAGAGTAAATATACTTCGTTTCTTTTGGGATTCTTTTATCTTCCCAAATCTCTTGTGGTATTTTGAATTTGTTTAACATCATTCATATCAGTTCCTCCTTTCTTGTTAATTTTTGGTAACACATACAATATACATAATAATTACTAAGTTGTCAATACTTTTTGAAAACATTTTTATATATTTTGTTGATTTTAGGTAACATATATGTTATTATGTATTTGTGAGGTGTATTACAATGCAAGAAAAAAAGATTGGCGAGATAATCGCTGAAGCACGAGAAAAAGCAAAACTTTCTCAAAGACAACTTGCTAAAATTGCAAATATTAGTAATGCTGAATTATCTAAAATTGAATCAGGAGAAAGAGAAATACCTAACCCTAAAACTTTAAGAAAGATTAGTCAACATATAAACGTAAATTATAATGAAATGATGTATATGATAGGTTTAGGTATGGAAGTTAGTTCATTAAATCCTTTTATTAAGGCTTATTATGAAAAAATGAATTTAGATGAGTTAAATGAGGCTGAAATCAATGTTTTAGGTAGTATTACTAATTCTACACAATTAGTTAGTTCGTGCAAGGACAAATTAAAAGATAAAGAAAAAAATAACATATCAGAAAGTGAAGAAGAATTACTTATACATACAATAGAAGATACTGAATATCAAATCAATACTTCTAAAGAAATTGTTAATTTAATTCAAAGTTTAAAAGTAAAGGAGAGAAACAGAAATGCAAAGAAATAAAAATCTAATAAGAAATATTGGAATAGTATTATTAAATGTTTTTATGGTAGTAAGTTTAGTGTTTGTTTTAATTCTCAAAAATGATTATGGCTATAATTTATATTGGGTTATTACTCCATTCTTGATGGTGTTAGTGTTAATGGTAATTGGAAGATGGAGTGTAAGAGGATTAAATGTTGATAAAGAAGAATCAAGAGTGATACAACGATCTTTTGATGATACAACAGTAGTATCAACACTAATCTATGGAGTAATATATTTAACTATACAATTTATTGATTACGTAAAAAAAGGAATAATTAACAATCCAATAATTATTATAGTCTTCTTCGTTGTAATGGTTGCTTATGAACTCGTGACTTATTTAGCAATATATGTAGCAAAAAGAGATACTGCAATATTACTAGAAAAAACATATAATAAGAAGAAATAAAATTACGAACACGTTTTGTTGTCGTAAGACAATGAAAGTGGGAAATGTAATTTTATTCATCAATACTTTTGTGATAACAAAAGAAAAAATAACCTTTTTGCTTTAGTCGTAAGACTTTAGCATTAAGGTTATTTTCATTAAAAAGGCTATCACGTTTTGTCAGCTATGCTGATGAAAGTGGTAGTCCTTTTTTTTCTTTTTATGAAACGTTAGTGAAATAAAAAGGCAACAATATTACATTGTGAAACTTTGTAATATGTTGCTTAAAAGGGGTTTCAAAAGGGCTTCTCCCTTTGCACACATCGTTATTGGCTTTGCCAATATCGTAGTGTGTTACCTAGTCGCCAAGAACTAGGTTTTAACCGAGCCATTAGTTATGTAATTTCTTTTGGCTCGGTTCTCGCTTTAATCTGTTCTATAAATTGTAATTTGTATTATTTATTACTATCTATTATTTTTAATATTGTGTCTAAATCTTCTTTTGATATTTTTGATTGTTTATCTCCTTTTTGAATTTCTTGACAACTCTCTTTTAAATAATATACTTCATTGTCTATTATTATTTTGTGAGTATTTATCCCATCACATATTTCAGAGTTGTATTTTGAATTAACTAATATATTGTAAATTTTATTGATGTCATCATAATTATTTATTTCTATTGTTTTACCTTCATATTCTATTGTGATGACTTTTTCATTTGGTAAATCATAATTCATAAACCAACTTCCCATTTTTACACCAATATTATTTTCATAAGGCTCATTTGGAGATACTCCAACATATCTAATAACTTTATAACCTAATCCCCAATAAGTCACTTTACTACCATCACTACTAACTATTTTAATACAATACTTTGGCTCATGTCCTGTTGTTACTCTACCACTATCTGCATAGTTTGTTATGATTCCTGCAACTATAAGTATAACTAAAATTATTCCTGCACCAATATATATTTTCTTTTTCATAAACGCATTTCCCTTTCAAATTGTAATTTGTTAGTTTTTACAATCTCCTTCTGTATATTCCATAGAATAATCCCCAATAAATATATTTTTATCGTTTTTAATAGTGTTACATACTATCATTGTAATATCTTTGTCTTTTGATTTGTAAATCTTTGTTCCTCCATCTTTTAAGGTATCTTTTAATTCTAATTTATCAGTTATCGATTTAATGCTATCATTCATTGTTCTATTAGCATTTGAAATATATTCCTTTAAAATCATGGTTTTTCCATCTATAACATAAAATTGTTCAATATTACCTGCTAAATAAATCTTTCTATCACTAAAAGTGAAATAATCATTAAATCTAATATCATTATGAATTTCTGGTTTTTCAATATAAAAATCAAAATTGTTACTTGTTGTATCTACTGGAGTATTACCCAAATTTTCTTTTTTTCCATCAAAGTTTTCTCTATCAGTAACATCTTTATAAATAGTATAGTAAATTACTCCTCCAATAGTTACTAACAAAATTAAAATCACAACTCCTATTACTATTTTTTTCTTATTATCCATAAAACAACATCTCCCTTACAAATTGTAATTTAAATTATACATATAGTCTTAAACAATATATCAAAGTTAATATAATAGCAAATAATACACTATACATACTATTTTTAGGTTTTACATATAAAACACTCGCTGTTCCTAAAAACAATGATGTGTCTATAATACTTTTAAAAGAAAAATACAAAATTCCAACACTAAAAGATTTGTTCAACATTACTGCTAATATTACACTAGAAATTATAATTGAAATTTTATTATTTCCTTTTGCATACCAACAAGTAAATGCAAGTATTGGTGTTATAGCAGTAATTCCATACCAAATCATCATATAACTTTTAGGATTAAACCCACTAAACATAATTGTATATAAGTGGTAACTCACTGTCATACCTACAAAAAACAAAAACACATTTAAACTTGCTCTTAACGATGTTTTGCTAAAAACAGATATTGTTATAGCAATAAATAGCCATATTCCAATTTCAGAAAACACATTTCTTAAGTCTAATACTCCTAGTATATGTTGCCACCATATTTCATCATAGATAGCAAGATTATCTAACCATTTTGAAAAAATCCCTAATATAATTCCTAGCAATAAAATTAATAAACTGTTTCTAATTTTCTTTGATAATTTATATTCAGTATCTGGTTTTCTAATTTCATATAGCCATCTTTTCATTATTAACCTCACTTTCAAAGTGTAATTTGTTATCTAAACTTAATAAAAAATTGATTTAATTTTTTATTTAATAATTTATACAATAATAACCCTAATAATACACCACAAGTATTTAATATTAAATCATCAATATCAGTTCCTCTTGTCAAAAATAATTGACTTATTTCTATAAATAATGATGATAAAAAACCATAAATGATTACTTTTTTATTTGATATATCCCATAGTAAAGGAATAAATATACCAAAGGGTATAAACATTATTATATTTCCTAAAAAATTTATTAAAAAATAATTAAAATATCTATTTATAAAAACTTCACGATAGGTTTCTAAAATAACTTTAAAAGGAATTAAATTCGTTTCGTGAATTCCATTTTTTATAATTTGAAAACCATTAACTCCAAATTCAAATTTAGGAATAATAGTTTGAGATGCTAAACCTACAATAAATAAAACAAATACAAATAAACCTATTTCACGATACCAATTTACTTTTATTTTTTTTGATTTTATAACAATAAATCTAATAATTAAATAAATTGGTGTTGCAATAATCATATAAGGAAACATATTCATCATATATTTAATAGCTGCTTTCATAATTCAACCTCCATTACAAATTACTATTTCTGCATCACTTTGTAATATAATTATATCACTTTTTCTTAATGATTTTAACTAGATTTAATAATCTTTTATCAATAATCAATACTTAAAAATTCACAAATATTGTTAAATAACTGAATTCGTTTAAGTTTTTTAATAATAAAATACAATACAATTATTTCTATTACAAACATAATAATAGTGATATTTATTGCCATACCTAAACTCATAACAGAAAGTGCTAAATCTCTCGGTATATTCATTAAATCACAATAATTAATTCCAATTTTGTAATCAAACATTATTAAGCCTATTAATGCTACAAAGATTAAGGTTAATATAAGAGCCTTTAAAACACATAAACAAATATCTTTGAAACTTAAATACATATTCATTTCCCCTTTCTATAAAAGATTATATCACATTTTTGATACATTACCCGCTATTTTCGTATCAAATTAAAATTTGATGGGAAAATTATTATGGTGAAACATATATGATAGGAAATAATTTAAAGTATTGTAGAGAAGAATTAGAGATGACACAAACTGAATTGGGTAATATATTTGGTGTAAGTAATTCAACAGTTCGTGGTTGGGAAAATGCTTATGATTCTATACCATTAAAGAAATTAGTAAAGTTCTGTAATCAATTTAATTATTCAATAGATTTTGTTTTAGGACTAACTAGAGAAAATCAAGAACATACAAATAACATAGTGATTAACCAAGTCAAAATTGGAAAGAAACTAAAATCATTGAGAACTAAATTAGGCTTAACTCAACAAGAAATTGCTGATGAATGTTCTATATCTCGTTCTACTTATAGTCATTATGAAATAGGTATGAGTTTGATAACAACATTAACTTTATATACAATCTGTAAAAATCATAATCTTTCTATTGATGAGTTTTTAAGAAAATAAAAAAGTGAGAATATGCTAAATCAATAACATATCTCACTTTTCTTATAGGCTCATTTCGTAGTCATCTTTGTCTTTTTCTTTATAAGATTTTTTGCTGGTTTTTAAATAACTAGGAATTTCTGCATAATCAAATAATTCATCTTCTTTGGTTGTTCCTTTGGAAATATCATAAACATCATTGGAGTCAAAATCCTCATTATTATAATAGTCCTTTATTTCGCTTGTAGTGGCTTCTTTTGTAGGTTCATTACCAATTTGTAGTATTTCTCTAAAAAAGTGTTTAATTGCCTCTAAAATGGCTTTTAAATAGGTTTTAAGGTTGTTATTCTCTTTTGTTAAGTTTTGATTTCTAGTAGTAAGTGCTTTTACTTCTCTTTGAAGATTCTTATTTTCTTTTTCTAGTGTTTGATGACTTGTAGTGTAGGTATTAACTTCATTAAATAATTGCTCTATTTTAGGTTGAAATTCTATTGCTTTTTTTGTTTCTTGTATAACATTATTCATACTATCAAAAGTGTCTTTTCTAACCTTTACATATTCTTTATCAATAATGGTACTTTTGGTTGTTTTCATTTTTTCTTCAAAATCGTTCATAGCATTATCAAGATTTTTATTGATAGTGGTTACTTTATTTTCATAATATCTAGTGGTTTTCTTAAATTCTTTAATTTTAATGTGTTTTCTATCACTATTTTTAATACCTCGTTCTAGTTCAAATCCTGCTTCCTTTAATCTTAAATTATAAACATCTTGTAATTCTGATAAGTGAATATTGTCTTTAATATATTGTTTTTTTGAAATAGTAAATCTTTCAGTATTTGTTCTTTTATCTAATTTTTTAACAAGTGGAACAACTACACAATGAATGTGAGGTGTTAGTTCATCCATGTGGATTGTTGCGTGTAATACTTGTTCTTTTTTATAACCTAAATCATTGTAAACAAAATCCATACAAGTATCAGCCCACCTCATTATTTCTTCTTTACTCATATTATCAAAAAACTTATGTGTTGCTGTAAACATTAATTCATCTGCAACAACACTTTTAGATTTATTTAACATTTCATTAAAAGTTCGTTTTCTATCATCTCTTTCAGTTTTCATTCTTTCGTTGTGTTCTTTTTCATAGTCTTTTACAAGCATTTTAAAGCCCTTAACATATTTTTCTTTTAAGGGTACTAATTCTATATTATCTTTCGTTAATTCTAATTTAATATTAGGGTTACTTTTATAGGCTTTTTTCTCACGTTTGTTATGAGATCCTATTTGTGCTAAATCATTTATAGTCATTATTGGCTCACTTCTAAATATTCCATAATTCATATATCATTCCTCACTTTCTTTACACAAAATAAAAAAGATATGATTTCTCACATACCTTTGTTAATTTCATAACCGAATTATTATAAGTTTTTACTTTATTTTAGTTTTATTAAGTATTTGTATCAATTAGAGGACATTTTCTTATTTTATATGTTTATTGATACCATAATACTTAAATTATAATCAATTTTTGCTTTTTCTTCGTGTTTTACAATTATGTTTGTTTCTTCAATTTTCCCTTTAAAATAAAGCAAATCTTGTATATTTTTATTTTGTGTCATTTGTAAGGTCATAGTCCTCTTTCCCATTTAGAAATAGCTCTATCAGTTATTCCTAATTTTTCTGCAAGTTCACTTTGAGTAAGCTTTTTTTCTTTTCTTTTTTCACTTATAAAATTTCCTATCTTTATTTGATCCATATAGTTTTTCTCCTTTCATGCTTTAAATATACTCTAAATCATTAAAAAGTTACACATACTAGAAGTTGAGTTTTATATTTTTTTATATGAGTTGTAATAATTGTATAACTATATGAATTTATAGTAATAATTATATTATCAACTTCACAATACCAGTTCTTTCCTCTTTTATAAATATTACAATTGTTATCTAAAACTTTATTTTTACAAAATTCTACTACATCATCAATATCTTCATTAAGATTTTTCTTTATTCTTTTTATTCCCATATCTGTTGTATGTATTTTTTCAATATTTGATAGTAGTATTTTCTTATTCATAAATTCTCCATAAACTTTATTTTATTTAAGTATATTATAAAACAAAAATAAAAGAAAGTTGATTTTTTCAACTTTCCAAAAAACTAAAAATATCTTAGTTTCTAACTGTAATATCTCCTGACTTAGTATCGATTGTTAATTCATTATTTGCACGTCTATTATTATTATTTATACTTACATCTCCACTTACTACTTTAGTGTTAAAATAAATATCTTCAGATGCATTATAAATTGTAACATCTCCGCTTGCAACTTTTATATTTGAATTATTTGTTAATGTTAAATCTTTAATAAAAATATCTCCTGATTTAGTATCAATATCTAAATGTTTATTAATTTTATTAATTTCTACATCTCCACTTGCAGATACTATTTCTATATCATCAACTTCTTCAATATCAATATCTCCACTTAATACTTTTAGATTTCCTTCTTTAATACTATTTAGTTTTATATCTCCACTTTTAGAATCTATAGATACTTTATTAAAATTAATATTTGATAAAATATCTCCTGACTTACTTTCAATAGCTAAGTCATATATTTTTTCTGGTAAAGCAATTACAGTTTTTCTATTTCCAACAATACAGAAAAAACATTTTTCTTTCTTATCTGAATCAATCTTTAATGTATCATTTTCTACATTAACTGTTGTAGTATTCTCTTTGCTGTCATATACTTTTACATTTACTTTATCATCTTTAGATTTAACAAATTCTATATCCATACTCTCTGAGTAAAAATCAATCTTGCTAAATTCTTCTTCAATATTTTCATCATATACTAATTTTGATTTAGATTCAAATTTAGATGCAAAACTAAAATCTTTATTTATAGATATAACTAATACACCTACTAAAACTGCAATTAGTAAAACTAATAGAGTTATTTTTAAGGCTGTTAATGTTTTTTCCATTTTATTCTTCCTCCTCATCATCAATAATTTCTATATTCTTATCTTTCATTGTGAATAATAATTTAATTATTTGATCTATTAGTCCAACTATTATAAATATTATCCAAGTAATATGCCAAGCCATTGTTAAAAATGAAACAACGAAATAAACAATTAATCCAATAGTATCAACAATTCCTGTTGCTTGTTTAATTAAAGTATTTTGTTTTTCAGTTGGTTTTTGTTTAGATTCTTTCTTATAATATATACCATTATAAATTAGTAATCCTGTAGCTATAGCTATTAATGTGAAGAATATAGATACACCAATAATTGGCTGTCCAAATTGTGCAGAAAAAATTATGATTGCAACTATCGACATAATATATAGTGCTACTGCTATTGCGATGTTTCTAGCAAAGTTAGATTTTACATTTATAGAATTTGCTTCTACAATGTTTTCTTTGCCGGTAAGTAGTTCATCTGTTGTAATATTAAAATAATTACATAATGGAACTATTTTATCAAAGTCAGGTACTGATTGATTTGTCTCCCACTTTGAAATTGTTTGTCTAGATACATCTAGTACATTTGCAAGTTCTTCTTGCGATAAATTTCTTTCTTTTCTTAGTTTTAACAATCTATCTCCGATTGTCATACTAATCACCTCTTTTCACTATCAATTCTATCATTAACACCGGTTGCGTTCTACATAGTTGCCTTGGAAATTTGTCAATCAGCAGTTGCAATTTACTAATTTTTAAAACTTTTATTTATAAAATTACAATTTTCTTTAAGAATAATTTTTGTCTCTGGAGAAGAAGTTCCAATTGTTGCAAAAGAGTGAAATGTATTCTTCATTATAACTAGTTTTGACTCTACTTTACCTTCTATACATTTATTATATAACTCTTCCGAATCAGCTCTTAAAGTTTCATTATAATCGCATGTTATAAAGATTGAAGGAAACTTATTATATTTTTTAAAATATATTGGAGAAATTTCCGGATCAGTAATATTATTTTCTCCACCATACATTTTTTGTAGTGGTTTTAGTGAACTTTCACGAACTGTAAAATCGTTTATTTTATAATTTCTATCTACTCTTCCAGATAAATCAATTATAGGGCTATGAACAACTACACATGGAGGAGTTTCTTTTTTATTATTAATTAATCTAATTGTTGTAGCTATACAAAGATTAGCTCCTCCACTTTCTCCAATTAAAGCTATTTTACAATTTGGATATTTTTCTTTTAATCCTAAATAATAATTATAAACATCATTTAATCCATTAGGATATGGTTTTTCAGGAGCAAGTGAATAATCAATAGTTATAACTCTACATTTAGAATATTTAGCAAGCATTGAACAATATCCTTTTGTACCTTTTGCACTACCAGAGACAAATCCACCACCATGAATATATAAAATAAAGTCATCATTATTCTCTATATTATTCGGCGTTACTAATATTCCATTAACACCATTTATTTTTAATTTTTTATATGTAACTTCTTTTTCTTTCGGCATAAACATATAACCTATATTTGAAAAAAATCTAACTAGTTTCCAATTAACTTTATCCATATTCTCGTTAAATTTCATATTACTAGTCATCTTTTTTACAACTTTTATATGTTTTTTTATCTCAGAACTTTTCGCCTCTCTTATTTCAATTGACATATCATCACTCACTTTTATATTAATTATAACATAAAAAGTAGACATTATTTTTAATATGTCTACTTTGGTATTTTAATTAGCTGTACAATTTATTGTTTCTGTTTTTGTACATTTTTCACCGTCTCTTTCATATCCTTCTGGACATGTATTTCTTTCTACTCTATCAATCTTCTTTGCACAACATACAGATGAAGTCATATCATATTCCGGAAGATATCTACTTGCAACTGGATAGTCTACTTCAGTGTCACCAAATGGATATCCAGAAGCGCATTGTCTAGCACAATCTTGATCAGATATATTTTTTGTATCTATACAATAACCTCTATATTCTGTTCCTTGACATATCATTTCTTTTGTTGGATCAACAGTTGTTTGTTGTACGCATGTTTTACCATCAGAATTTGGTGTACAATTTTCTGGACAAGTATAAGGTTCTTTCCAATTAGCTTTAAGTGTCATACTTTTTTCAACTATTGACTCAGATGTTAAAAGTTCTCCCTTATCATCAAGCCATCCTCTAAATACTTTATCTCCATTTGATTCTGTTGGTGTAACAAATATATATTTACTTCCTTTTAGTAATTCAATTGGTTCAAATTTTTCTTTTGTTCCTGTATCAAATTTAATTGTAACTTTTTCTTCTGTTGATCCACCACTTGATGGTTTCCACCAATATGCATATATGGTCATATCTTCATTAACTTTTGTTCCCGCTAAAGCTACATATCCATCTTTATCAATCCAATATAAGAATTTCCAATCTTTATAATTATTAGGTTTAACTGGTAAGTATAATTCTGTTCCTTTTAATATTTTAAGGTCATCTATTTTTTCATCTGTTCCTGTTTCAAATTTTACTGTTACATATTCTCCTTCTTCTGGTCCGAATACAGGATTCCATGTATCATTTTCTTCAAGTTGTATTCCTTTTCTTACTACTTCTTTTTTCTTATTAATCCAAGATACTAATATTTTTCCTTCAGGTGGTGTTATTTCAGGCATCTCTTATACAACATTATCCTTTATTACTACTTCTTTAGTAATAATGCCTCCACCATTATTTAAAACTACTTTATATTTAGGTTTGAATATAAATAAAAGTAAAAATACTATTGTCGCAATTAATAATAGACCAACTATAATTGATGAAATAATTATTATTTTCTTTTTACTTTTTTTCTCTTTTTTTAGTTCTTTTGTATTTTCTTCTAATGCTTCTTCAACTATTTTTTTTACCTCTTCTTTATCACTTTTCTTCATATACTCCTCCTACATTAATTATAAAAAAAGAAAGATAATTATTTATTATAAAATTTAATCTTTCTCTTTTGCAAACTTAGTAATGTAAATTTTTAGTTATTATTTTTTCTTTTTAAGGATACTATACCTGAAATAGCAACTATACTTAATCCTAATATTGATACATATAATAATATGTTATCTCCTGTTTTAGGGCTATCTACTTTTGTACCTGCTGTATTGTTAGAACTATTAGTTTTAGTTGCAATAGCATAGTTTGAGAATGATTTTGTCTTAAATGAAATAGTATTTGATTCTTCATTATATTCTACAGGTATTATTTCATAAGTTCCATCATGTTTTTCATGAACTATAACAACTTCATTTCCATTAACACCATTTTCTAATTTTAAAGTAATTGTAGCTTCATTTTGAAGATCTTTTACTTGAGTATCCCAACTTTCTGTTGATTTACCTTTAAATACAGTATTATAAAGTGATATATCAATGTAATTATCAATATTATATCCACTAGCTGCCTCTTTAAAATTATTTATTTGCTCTTCTGTTAATTCTATGTCGGCAACATCTAATCTTGCAGAACCTACTGCCATGGATTCTTCATCACCTAATACAATATTACCAGATTCTATTTTTTCAGAAGTTGTTTTAACAACGTCGTCAACTTGCTTTATAGTAGCTTGTAAATGGAAAGGTCCACCTTGTACTACAAATGTGTATGTTCCAATTTCTTCTTGAGGATCAAATACTCCTCCATTAATACCAAAATCAACTAGTTGATATCCAGCATCGGGAATTATTTTTACTGTTAGTTTTGTTCCAACAGGGAATTGAGCTTCTCCACATCCTTCTCTTTCCTCTGTATACTTTTTCTTTCTTTCAGCGTCATTCCAAATGTAGACACCACCTAAAGAATTGATTTCTTCTTCAGTTGTATATTTTTGCCCATTATATTCAGCTTCAACAAAAGTCATAGTTGCATTTAAAATTTTATCTTCAGGACTAGTATATCCCTCTGGGTTATAATCCCAAAGGAAATTACCCATAAATTCTTCATCAGAGTTTGGATATCTAGCTTCTATTTCAATGTTATATGTATCTGCTTTATCTATATTATCAACTACTATTTCTAATCTATGATCAGTATAGCAATTTGCTAATTCTTCTTTTGTACTTGGTAGGTTATTTATTACTTTGTTATTAATTTTTAAACCTGTCATTAATGTACCTGGATTCATTGTAAATACAAAGCTTACTTTATTACTATCTGAATCATAGTTAATTGTGTCACTAGTAACAGTTACACTTGTCTTTTCTTTGATTGGTTGCATAGTTTCAGGATCTTTAACAACTATTGGATTCTCATCTTCATCAAGTATTAATTGCCCATGTTCATCTCTTTCATATGCAGTATCTTCAGTATAATTTACTTTATTTTCATCTGGTCTATATGAAACACCATTTATACTGAAATTAATTCCTAATCCTTCATATGGACCTTCATCATATTCAATTGCTCCATTTACAGAATAATTTAAAGTAGCAGTTGAGTTTCCTTGATGGTTTTGTGTGTCATCTCCACCGCCTTGTTCACCAGAGTTATTATTTACATATAATCCTAGGTGTGGTGCATTATCTCCCGAAAAGTCTAGTCCATCAAATATAGCTTCATTTTCGCCTGTTACTACAAGAGTCTGACCATCATGCAATTTAAGTTCCATTGTATTGCTTTTAAAGTTATTATCTAGAGCAAGTTTAACATTATTTAAATCTGCAACATTAACTTTTAACTCAGTTCCATCAAATTCATAACCATTTCCAGTTACTGTTGCAGTTATGCTAGTATCACCTGATTTAAAAGTAATAACATTTCCTGATACAGTAGCATTATCAAGTCTAAAAGTAATTACATCTGATGCAAATACTTCTTTCATTGGCATAAATGGTAAAAAATTAGATAATGTAATTGCTAAAACCATTAACCATGAAAAAAGTTTCTTTGAAATTCTTTTCATAAATTTCCTCCTATTATTATTTATCTTATAATAAGTCTATCATATTTTTTTAATTTTACACTAATTTTAAAAAAATAATAGTTTTTTTAATCTTTTATCTCATCGTTAGTTGTATTTCTACAAGAGATTAAAGATACTCCATCCTTTTCAAACTTCATATCAATCATCCATGTTTCTAAACCTTTTCAAACTTATATTTCATATAACGGGCTCTCTTTCATTAATAATTGTACCACGTATAAAAAAAGCAGATTCTTTCATCTGCTTTCATTTCACAAACTCAAAATATTGTGAACTCTTTTATTATTTAAATTTAACTTTTATACTTCCAGTTCCTAAATCATCTAAATTATTTATATGACCTATTTTTGTATAACTATATGATGTATCGAATGATTTATAAAATATAACTAAACAATTATCTCCAAAAAGCATTACATCACCTTTTTCAATATGTTTAGGATTATATGAATTTTTAGTTAAAGATTTATCCATATAAATATATTTTTCATTACCATTTAATTCACTCATATTAAATGTTTGTGGAAGTAAATTAACAAATTCTTCTACTGTTTTGTTATTTTCTAATTTAAGTGTGTAAGCTTTATCATTAATTATTACTTTAATATCAGACACTTTTATATCACTCTCCTTAGTTTCTATTGCTTGATTAGTAGAATTATTTACTTTATTTTTGTTTATATCATTAGTTTTATTTGAGCAACCAGTAATTAATACTAAACTACAAATTGTGATTAATAATGCTTTTCTCATTATTTTAAATTATCCTTTAAGAACTTCTCTATTTTATCAAATGGTATTTTATCCTTTTGATCATATAAATCACAATGAGTTGCGTTTGGAACAATTACTAACTCTTTGTTATCAGTATATTTATTATCTTTAATCATATTTGCATATGCATCTTTTCCCATATAACAAGAATGAGCATTTTCTCCATGAACTATCATTACAGCACTTCTTATTTCATTTGAATAATGAAATAATCTTACATTCATCATTGAAGTATTAGTTTGAATTACCCATCCTCCATTTGAATTTAAACTTCTTTTATGATATCCTCTTTCAGTTTTATAATAAGCATGATAATCTTTTAAAAACTCAGGTACATCTTCTGGTAATGGATCTATTACTCCTCCTGCTAGTTTATATTCTCCTGTTTTGTAATCTTCATTTCTTTGATTATTTAAATTTACTCTTTGATTATATCTTGCTTCTTCATTATCCTGTTCATCAAAATATCCATTTCCTGCAACTCTAGACATATCATACATAGTTGATACTATAGTTGCTTTTATCCTTGTATCAATACAAGCTGTTTGAAGTGCCATTCCACCCCAACCACAAATACCAATAATTCCTACTTTTTCTGAATCAACATTATCTAAACTAATTAAATAGTCAACTGCTGATTGAAAGTCTTCAACATTAAAATCATATGACGTCATATACCTTGGACTTCCACTGGATTCACCAGTAAATGATGGATCAAACGCTATTGTTAAAAATCCTCTTTCAGCCATTTCTTGTGCATATAAACCACTACATTGTTCCTTTACTGCTCCATAAGGTCCTGATACAGCAAGTGCTGGTAATTTTCTTTCTACATTTTTAGGAATATACATATCTGCTACTAAAGTAATTCCAAAATGGTTTTTAAATGTTACTTTCTTATGTTCTACTTTATCACTTTTTGGAAATGTTTTATCCCACTCTTCTATTTTATTCATTTATTATTCTCCAATCTATAACTATTTTATCTACTTGGCTTATTATAAAATGCATTATAAGTAACTAATTATACTCATGATTATTTTTTGCTTCTTGTATTATTTTATTTACATAATCACTATATTCATCCTTTGGAATTTCTTCATTTATTGTAAATGTATCTGTATTAAAAATGTAATAATGAGTTGTTTGAGTCGCTTTATCATAAGTAGTTAGTACATAATTTTGTTTATATTTTTCACATCTATAAAATGGAGTGTTGAATCTAATATTAAGTCCATAGTCTTCTTTAAACGATTGCATACTAGATTTACTATTTGTATATGTTGTAATAAAAAATAATTTATCACTTTTAAGGTGATCTGTTTCACCAGGTGAATAATTCATTAATCTACTTAATCTTTGTATTTCCTCTTCGCTACTCGATAATTCCAAAATATTATTAATTTTATCTTGTAAAATTTCTTTTATATCCTTTCCATTTCTTTTTTTCTCAAATGATGAGTCATAATAAGCTGCATTTTTTTCAATATATTTAAATAATGATTTAGCTGAATTTCCAAATTTTGTATCTTTATAGTCAGAGTCTTGTATTCCAAATCTATGATAGAAAGTTAATACAAAGAAGATTATAGCTGAAATAAAAATTATGCTGATTACTTTCAAAATTAATCCTATAACAAAATCAAATATCTTTATCTTTCTTGTAATAATTCCATAAGGAATGAATATTATTAAATTTACTATCAACGGAAGTATACTCATTCCAACTATACCTTGTATTTTAAACTTTGCTATTGTAATAACATGTGAATAACCATATATAGCTGAAACAATAAATATTATTAATGATATTAAATAACTAATTATTTTTCTAGTTTTTTTATCATCTTTATCAGTTGCAACTTTTATTCCATTTATTAGTAAAGATATAAGACTAGTAATAAGTATAGCAAGAGCAATAGAAAAGACTACTGTTCCATATACAACGCTATTGTCAAAATCTCTAACAAAAATGAGAGGTACTGCAATTAAACCCAATGTTAAAAAAAATTTTAAACCAAAACCAACTCCTCCTTCTGCAAAATCATCGAAATCAAAATCAAATAAAAAAATCATCTCTTACCATCTCCATAAATATTTTATCATATTTTTTCTAATTAAACATTTATTCATTTATTATTATGCCATCACCATCATATAGTAATAATAATTGTTCTCTTGTATTTTTACTTAGTTCCTCAATAAATTTTTTTAACCATGGAAACCAGTTTCCATCTTTTGAACCAAAACTTCCATGTACTATTATATAATTATTTGTATTATTTAATACCTTTATATTTGAATCAAATACTTGTAAATTTTCCATCATTACCACTCCTATAATTTTATTATATATAGATATATTCATTGTTAGCTTATCAAATAATTATTTTCTGTTATGTAATTATTTCACTTCATAATATGGTAGCACTTCATATACTTTTCCATTAGGGTCAGAAGATGCAACTCTACCAACTTCATTATCTTTATCTACTCTAAACATTACATTACCATTACTTTTTGTTTCTGAAGTATCAGTAGTATTAATAATATTGCCTTCAATTACATATGTACAATCTATTGCATTATAAGTACAAGTTCCATCTTCCATTAATTTTAATGTACCAACACCTTCTGTAGTTATACCTGCCTTATAATATCCATATTTTAAGGTATAATTACCTACATTAAATGTTTTAACTTCTTCATTTGAATTTTCATTTGTTGAATTTGTATCAGCAGTACTATTATTTTTAGAACTTGAACTATTTTTCGCCAAATTTTTCTCACAACCAGTTATCCCTATAACGATTACTCCTATTAATAAAATAATCAATAATTTTCTTTTCATGAATATACTCCTCTCAATAATTTATTGTTAATTATTACTAAAATTATATCACAATTTTTAATAAATTATTTCATAAATAATAAAGATTAGAATTATCACTCTAATCTCTTCGTATTATACCCATATTTCGATATCTTTTAATCATCGAAATTGCATCTAGCATAACATTCTATTGCTATTTCTCTAACTGCTTCGGAATCTTCATCAGTTTGTTGATTTTCTATTAATTTTTTTATTTCGTTTTTTAAGGCAATTTTGTGTTCATCAGAAAAATGTGGTATTAACAACTCCATTATCCAATATTTCCACATTGGATCACTACCATTTAGTATATCTTTAATATATGGAAATACTAAATTTTCTCTTTTAATTAAAACAGGTATCAATTCTTGAGCTACTGGCCAATTATAATCTTGTATCCATTCCAACAAATCATAAATAATTGGTTTTATATCTTCATCTGTTAAATTATATAAATTATTTATATTAGCATTATCACTTTTATCTTTTGGAACTAACTTTTTTACATTCATATTTATACCTCATCTTTCAAATTAATTATATCATTTTTATAATTCTCTTTGTTCTAAATATTATTATATTGTGAATAAATTAAAATTTTAAAATACCACATGAAAAAGAAAAACTAGTTTTCACTAGTTAAATCTTTTATTTTTGTTATATAATCTTAGTCTTGCAAGACCAATTATACTTAAGCTTAACATTGAAATATAGAATAATACATTATCACTTGTTGGTGGATTACTTGTAGTTTCAGTTGTATTATTTGATTCAGTTGCTGGTTCACTTCCATCTTTTACTGTTAATGTTGTATCAGTATATCCATTTCCATATGTTCCTGCATTAGCATAATAAAATTCAACATAATATTTATCAGATGTTAATGTTTTTAAGAAACTATTTTTAAGTGTTAATTTTGTACTTCCTTCTTCAAGAATATAATCAGTTCCTTCAGTTAAATCACTCATATATATTGGTGTTCTATTATCACAAAACAATGCAAAAGAATCAAATTCATCAAAAGGCCCATCTGCAACAATTGTAATATCCTTATCGGATTCTAAATAGAATGATTGATCTGGTCCTTCTATAATATTAAACTTTTTTACCCATTGTGCTATAAATGTTGTATTAGCAGTTATTTCATCATCAATGGTTTTTCCAGTGTCACTACCCCAATACATAAATTCATATCCATCTTTTGTTGGATTAGCTGGTTTAGTCACTTTTGAACCTTCTGCAACTTCTTGACTAGGTATTGCACTACCACCATCTGTATTAAATGTTACATTAAAAGTTGAAACAGATTCAACAATTGTACCACTTAATTTAGTTCCATCATATGTTATGGTAAATTCTGAATTAGTTATTGTTCCCGTACCAACATCTTCTTTAATTAAAACTATAAATGTTCCTGTTTTTGTTGGTGCTCCGTCAACTACTGGACATCCATATGATGCACTTACACATTTTTCTTCTATTAAATCTATTAGGTTAACTGTATTAAATGATGCACTGTTAGCATTTTTAAGAGCAGTTGCATAGCTATTACCTTCGTGTTTAACCCATATACCATAAGCATCTAAAGTTTTTTGCCAAGATATTGTTCCATCTTCCTTAACGGAAAGTCCCACAACCGGATTTTTTGTTGAATCATATTCTAGTGCATTTACTTTAACAAATGGAATAAATACCATTAATAAAATAACTATTGTAAATATTCCTTTAAATCTTTTTTTCATATATCATTCACTACCTCATTATTATATCTTATTAAGATTGTATCGTAACTTTACATATTGACAAACATATTTTATAAAAAAAACTTGACTTTTTTATGTATCTTATTAAATTACCCTTTTAATTATATTTATATAAAAGAAAATAATATAATTATCTATAATTTTATATTTGTTATTATAAGATTTTAAATATAAATCTAATATAAATATCATTAATTATCTATACTACAAATATTAATGACATCATTTATTATTTTTTCTGTTTCTATTTTATTTTCTATTTCATTTATTGCAAAACACTTCTTTCCTAAATCTTTAAAAGAGGCTCCACAATGAAATACTCTTTTTCTGTCTATAATAATAAATCTATCATGATATGAATCGTTATTTATGAAAGCCACATTATTATATTGTTTTATATATTTACTCTTTGAAGTCTCATTAATATTTGATGAAATGATTATAATGTTTTTATGAATAATTCTTAATATATCAAGTAATTCTTTTCCCGCAAAGTTATCTATGATAATTATCTCTTCTTCCGATAATTTGAAGATTTCTATTAAAACTGAATATGCATCATAAATATCATTTTGAAAAAAGATAGCGTTCTTTGCAATTTCTTTCGGGTTAAATTTATCAAATAATTCATCAATTCTTTTTGTGTTATTATCTACTTTATCTTCTAATAATAAAAATCTTAGTGGTAATACGTTTTTATTATAATTAATATAATGTCTCATTTTAACAAACGTATCCATTATTCTAATACTTACTTCAGTAGCTGTTTTTGATTTTAGAATTGTCGCAAGCATATAAACTCCTTGCTCGGTAAATACTCTAGGATTTGATCTTGACATTGAACTTATATTTGCGGTCGAAAATTTCGACCACAAATTGCTCTTTTCTTCATCACTTAAAATCCAACTAAATCGTCTAGGAAATTTATCAGGATTATTCTTAACAGCTTCATTAATTCTTTTTGTTGCTACATTATATAATTGAGCTAGATCAGAATCTAACATTACCTCCTTTCCATCAATTTCATAAATCATGTTTTCGATGTTTATAACATCTTTTTCTGCTATTTCATTCATAATTGAGCCTCCTTCTTAAGAATAAAAAAAGGATATCCCTTCATCCTATTAAAAGGGATATCCCGCAGCATGCAATAATTCTTCCTTGCCTTAAAGAATTAGAACTTTAGCGTCCAAATTGTCATATTAACTCACGGCAAGATAATTAATACATTTGAAATATATCATATTTATTTTTATAAATCAATCGAACAAGACTATTTTTTAACTAAAGTTGCGATTGATTCGCAATGGGTTGTTTCAGTGTCAGTGCTAAGTCAAAAAAGTGTTTAATCAATATCAATATCTACATATTTTCCTTCTTTTATGAATTTGATTGTTTTTTCTACTTGCTTTTTGAGAAGCTTTAGTAAATATGAATTATTAATTACTTTTTCATATGAAATAGTAGACTTATCAACATAATCATAATAAAACTTTATATTTTTATTATTAATAATTTTTTTCCAATGTAGTATTATTCGCGTCATATGTACTTCCTGTGTAACCAATACAATATTTGTTTTCTGCTGAATCGAATTCAAACTTAACATTTTTAAAACATTTAAATTGTTTTCCTCGGTAGTAGTAGATTTATTTTCTATTATAATTCTACCTTCATCAATGCCTTTTTCAATTAAATAATCACGCATATATTCCGATTCATTAAAGTCTCCATTAACACCAATGCCGCCTGTTAATACAATTTTACTATACTTCTTATTTTCAACAATTGATAATACATGTATAAGCCTTTCATCTAGTAACGATTTAATATGACAACCATAAACGATAATATAATCTGCATTATCATATTTTTCTTTATTTATACTAAAAAATATTTTTTTTAGTAAATTATTATCTATTTTATTTGGAACAATTTGAGATAATTTCATATTTTATCTCCTTTCAAGTACCGATACACTCTCAACATGATAAGTTCTAGGAAACATGTTAAAAAGTTCTACTTCTTTTATTTCATAATTATCAAGTAACTTTATATCTCTTGCGAGTGTTATTGGATCACATGATACATATACAATTGTTTTTGAATTACTTCTATTAAGTACTTCTACTACTTTTTTATCTAATCCACTTCTTGGCGGATCAACTATTATTAAATCATATGTGCTATAAGAATTATCTATTATATTTTCTACTTTTCCACATTTAAAGTCTATATTTCCTACTTTATTTAACTCTTTATTCTTATTTGCACTCTCTACTGCTTTTTCTACTACTTCTACTCCAAGTACATTATTAGTATAACTTGAAACACATATACCAATTGTTCCTACCCCACAATATAAATCAAGTACTTTATTTGGTTTATTTTCTTTTACTGTTTCAATTATTTTTCGATACATCATTTCAGTTATTTTTCTATTAACTTGGAAGAATGAATCTGAACTGACTAAAAACTTTTTATCTAATATATTTGAAAGTAAATATTCTTCTTTTATAACTTTATCATTAATAATTAAAGAGTCGGATATTTCTTTAAAAAGATTAACATCATTTACTTTTCCATCTACTTTAATCATTACTCTTTCTAAATTATTACTTACTCTAATCATTATTTTTGAAATATCTTTTTCATCTTTTACTATTTCTTTTAACTCTTTTATTATTTCATTTATTTTATTTTCAGCTAAAATACATTCATCTATTTCTACTAAATTATTACTTTCTTCTTCAAGTAGACATATTCTTCCGTTATCTACTCTAAGAGTTATTTTATTTCTATAACCATATTCATCTTCTGATGCAATTTTATTTACTTTAACTTTTTTACTAGCAAACTTTTCTAGTATTTTTTCAACCTTTTCCTTTTTAAAATTATTTTCTTCTTCTAGTGAAATATGTTCTAAATTACATCCACCACAAACATCATAATACTTACATTTTGGTGTTATTCTTTTATCACTTTTTGTGATGTAACTATTTACTTTTCCAATTTGATACTTCTTCTTTTCTTTTATTACATCAATATCAACTATTTCTTCTGAAAGAGCATTTTTTACAAAACATACTTTGTCGTTAATTCTAGTTACTCCTCTTCCAAAATCATCTAATCTAGTTATTTTTGTTTCCATAATATCAACCACTTTTCTATGTATATTTTAAAATACATGTTTTTTTTAGTCAACTAAGTTAAAGTATAATTTATTAACATATAACCATACTAAAAATGGTGAATTATATGGACTTAATTGATAATCTAAAAAAAGAAGTTGGTATTAGTAAAGACTATATTTTTAAATCATTTATTATAGATAAGAGAAATGTAACAATTTTCTTTAATGAAGTATTAACTAGCGCTGATATGATTAATGAGTTTATATTAAAAAGACTTGTTAATTTAAAAAGAAAGGAATTAAACAATTTAGAAAATAAAATACCAGATAGAAATATTATATTAATTAAAGAAAATGATATTTTAAATTATGTTCATAATGGATATATAATTATAATTACTGATAAAAATATTTATGCTTTAGAAGAAAGAATGAATTTAGATAGAGGTATAGCTGAAGTAAAAAGTGAACTTTCTATTAAAGGTCCAAAAGATGCTTTTTCTGAAAACTTTAATTTGAATTTAGGACTTATTAGAAGAAGAATTAAAACTACTAATTTAGAGGTATATGATTTATTTTTAGGAAGAGAAACACAAACTAAAGTTGGTTTACTTTATATGAAGAATATTGTGGACTTTGATATATTAGAAAAAGTTAAACTAAAACTATCTACAATAGATATTGATGGTATTATTGATTCAACTTATCTAAAAGAAAATTTAGAATCAAAGAACAATAATTTTTTTCCTACTATTATGTCTACTGAAAGACCTGATAAAGTATCTCAAGCTCTTCTTGAAGGAAAGATTGCTGTTATTGTGGATAATAGCCCATATGTTTTAATCATGCCTAATTTTTTTATTGATTTTTTTCATACTGTTGATGATTATTATCAAAAACCAGTTAATGCTACTTTTATAAGAGTTGTTAGACTTCTTGCTTTTATTATATCTATTTTTGTTCCTGCACTTTATATAATGGTTACTACTCATAACCATGAATTTGTTAGTTTAGACATGCTTTTATCTTTAAAATCACAGAGAGAAAGTGTTCCTTTTTCTGCAATCACTGAGGCTCTTTTTATGATTTTATGTTTTGAAATACTTCGAGAAAGTGATGTTAGAATGTCATCAACTAGTGGTAATGCTGTATCTATTTTAGGTGGATTAATACTTGGAGATGCTGCAGTTAGTGCTGGAATAATATCTCCTATTATGATAATAGTTACTTCAATATCATCTATTTCCGGTCTAACCTTTTCCTCTATTGAATTAGTAAGTGCTATAAGATGGTGGAGACTTATTTTAATAATACTAGCTGCAATATCTGGTATATGGGGAGTTATTATAGGAGCTTTACTTCTTTTAATTAGGCTTTTTACGATTAAGAATTTTGATAGAAAGTATCTTACTCCTATTTTTCCTTTTATAAAAAGTGAATTTAAAGATAATATTTTCAAATCAAAAAATAAAGGTGAAAAATATAGAAATCCTGCAATAACAAATAATTTGAAAAGAGGTCATTATAGATGAGAAAAAATATGTTATTTTTAATAATTATTATTGTTCTTCTAGCATCATCGTGCTCAAGATATGAAGAATTAAATAATCTTTCTATAATTAGTAATATAGAAATTAAATATCAAGATAAAAAATATGTAGTTATAATGCAAGAAGTTACTCCTAAAAAAAATGATAATAATTTAAGTTATGTTTATACATATAGAACTGGTAGAAGTAAAAATCTAAAAAAAGCATTTGATAATATTATTGATCATTCCCCTAAAAAAATATATTTAAAAAAAGTACAAAATATTGTTATTCAAAATAGTAACAAAGATGTAATTATAAGTGAGTATTTAAAAAATTATAAATACTTTTCAATTCTAAATTCTGACTCATCTATTATTATTTCTGATAATTCTTTAAAAAAAATTATGAAAATAAATAATGATTATAGGTATATAGAAAGTATTCTAAAGAATAAAAAAATTTCATATAAAGAAGTTTTAAAAAAATATAAAAAAAATAAGAGAAATAAACTTCCCTTACTAAATATTAATAATAATGAATTAGAATTTAAAAAATATATTTATTTGCATGTATATTCATCTGCTTCATAGTATTTTTTTGCTGTGGAATAATCAGAAAACATATTTTTGATATTTTTTAAATCATTATATTGTTTTTTTGTTTCATCAGTTAACACTATTGTTGTTTTATTATCAATAGATGAATATTTTGATCCTACCATTGATGCATAATACTGAATTATTCCCATCGTGGAGCTCATATTTTTAGAGTTATCTGTTATTAATATTTCAATATTTGATACTTCATTATTTTCTAAATTACTTGTTATTTTGATACTGTAGTCAGATTTTTTTTGTTCACACACTAGCTTATTTTTATTAGCTGGAGCATCTTCTTTTTTTGTTGTTTTTTTATATGAACTAATGTTAGCTATTAAGCCAACTGTTAATAGTATTATTGCTAGTGACACTATTCCTATTAATAATTTTTTATTACTCATAATCTAACCACCTATTCTACTCTAGAAAAATAATATCATATTATTAGACTAATTTCAAGAATCAAAGGACAACTTAAATATTAAAAACACTGATGTTATTAAAACTAGAATACCTAGTATAATCCCATAATTAATTTTTACTGTTTTACTATTAAATGGTGTTTCAATTTGTTCTATTGAAACCGCTTTATTTTCTTTTTGGTCATTATTTTCTACTATTTTATTATCTACTTGATTAATATAACTGTAATTAACACTTGTATTTAAATAGTTTACATTTGTTGATACTATCTTTTCAAATTTTGCATATAATACTATATTACCCGCTTTTAGTTCATTAATTCTATTTCCATTTATATCAAACCATCCTAAAAATCTATAACCACTATATTCTGGAATAAACAAACTATTATTATTTATTGTATATAAATCATTTACTTCATTACCAAAATAGTTATATGTTACTGTATAAGTTTCTTCTTCATAAATTGAATTTAGGTTTAAATCATCATTTAAATACACTTCATCTTCTGGATAATATTTTTTTTCGTCATTATTTTCATAATATTTAAAGACATATCCCGTCTTTTCTTCTTCTTTTTCAATTACGTATTTTTCTTCATCTGTATAATAAACTTTTTTTTCATCATATGTTATTTTATATGTATTTTTTTCATGCGATAAATATGGATTTAAATATGTTCCATTTCCTTTTAAGCATATAGTTATATTATTACCCTTAATATTTAATCTGACATCTTTTTTTTCAATTGTATCAGAATATTCTTCATAAATTTTTTCATCATCAAGTTTAACTAAATATAATGTACTTTTTTCTTCTTCATTATTTATGAATGAGAAATTAAATGATTCATAATCTTCTACATCAAAATACTTTATTTCAAATTCTTCCCCAGATATAGAGTTATCATATATTTCTTTTTCTACTTCTTTTGATAAGATTTGAGATTCTCCTTTTTCTTCTATATTATCAAAATCTGTTAAATAAGTAATATCATTATCATCTTGTTTTTCTTCACTATTGATTTCTTCTTCATTATTAAATTCTTCAATTAATAAATCTTTTTCATCAATAATATCATAGTGTTCTTCTGCAAAAACATTGTTAAATGAAAAAAAACAAATAAAAATTAAAATTACAACCGTAAACCCTTTTTTCATAATATAACCTCTATGTTTATTATATTATATGTAGTTTTAATTGTAAATTTAAAATTTATTCATTTTTGTTTCCGCAAGATGGGCAGTATATTGTTTCTATTTCTTTTCCACATTGTGGACAAAATTTGTATTTATATACTACTTTTTCTGTAATATTTGATAATACTTCTATTTTTTGATTACATACTATATAGAAAGCTACTAATCCTACTAATAAAATCAATATTAAGTATTTATTCTGTGAAAAAGCAAAATAATCATATACTCCATGTTCTAATATTGGTACTAATAAGCTTAATGCTAAATTTTTTCGATGCAATTTTTTATTTTTATTTTTCTTTGCAATTTTTGCAAGTAATAAATAATATCCCATCGTAATACCAAAACAAACATGTCCCGGAACACTTGTTAATGCTCTTAATATACCAGTAGCAATTGTACCATTATATACATATAGAAGATTTTCTACAGATGCAAAACCTAATGAAACAAAAGTCGCATAAACTATGATGTCATATGCTTCATCAAAATTTTTATTCTTATATCCTATTATTGTAGTAAAAAACCATTTACATCCTTCTTCGATTAAACTAACTCCAATAAAAACATAAATTATAAGTTCTAATGAATTAAATGCATTTGAATCTCTTCTAAAAAAAGGAAAAATGAGTTCCATTAAAACACTTATTAACACGACTAGTATACATGATAATATTCCAGCAGAAAACAAACCTATCAGTAATGATTTAGGTTCTTTTTCTTTATCTTTACTATTGATATAAAATCCAAGTAATATAACTGGAAGTATTGCTACTATAAATAGTATTACATAGTACATAACCTTCGCCTCTATTATAATTTTAGCAAAAAAAAAATATCTTAATCAATACTTTTATTATTTATATACAAATTATTGTCTATAAATGTAAAATAAAAATATTCTAGATATTTTATTTAAATTTTTTAATTTTTTCTTCTAATCTATTTATAAACTTTCCTATATGAGATCCATCTGCAAAACCATGGTGAACTAATATCATTATATGTATTTTATATGTATCATTCTCTTCTACATATTTATCCCATATAAATTGTGGTATAGTATTTTTCTTACTATATGGTGGAATTAAACTTGTAAAACTTATCCATGGAGAACATGACAACCATATCGCTTCTTCTGGACTAGTATTGTTATAATATTTTCTTTCTAGAAAATCCGCTTTAACTTTTTTATATTCCTCTATATAATCATCAAAATTATCTTTTAGTTCAACATTAAAATAACCTATACTATTATCTCCAAGCATTTCTGTATAATTTGATATTATTTTGTCACAATAATATATCTTTCCATCTATATATCTATATTTAAATGCATCAATTTCATTTGCAGTTGTTGCTACTAAATATCCAAGTGTTGCGTAAAAATTTTTATGTTCTTTGCAATAATTAACGATATTTGTTACATCAATTTGTGATGTAATAATTACAAAAGGATTATCATTTGAGTTATAATGTTCAAATAGTTCTTTTCTTTCAAAATTTTTTATTTCTTTCATAGTTATTCCTCCTCACTATTAGTTTAATATATTTTTTTTAATTTTGTAATGAACAAAAGATTTAAGTAAAC
>DLOU01000037.1 GCA_002477275.1 Caryophanales bacterium UBA7476 | reverse complement strand
TCATTATCCATAATTATCATTCTCCTTTCTTTTAGTAATGAAAGGCACCAAAGTAAAAAGGTGTCACATAACAAGGACACCTTTGAATAATTGATTATTTTATACGACAAAAACAACCAATATTGTGGGAGTATATAAACTCACCAATTCATTAATGCCTTGCTATGTATTCTGATAATTCAGATAATGGGATTTTATTCTTTAAATTCCCTATATAAAAATGTTTCTGTTCATTGAAGAATAGGTATAACTTATCTCCAATAATTACTTTATGTGGCTCTACATACGCTAAATTAGTATGTTCCACAATTCTTAAGTATCCTTCAATTATTTGATAGGACTTCTTATTAAATTTGCAAGACCAATTAATTTTGGCTTTGAGTTCATCACTCATATTGATTTTCTTTTTTACAATATTAATCATACCACATCACACCCTTTCTTTGCAATAGCAACAAAAAAATCAACTTGCGTTGATTTAATCATTAACATCGCTTGGTGCGACGATTTTATCTTTTGGAGCAGACGAGGGGAATCGAACCCCCATCACAGCCTTGGCAAGGCCGTATTCTAACCATTGAACCACGTCTGCAATCAATTACATAAATTATTATAACATAAAAAATAAAATTGCCAATATAAAAATTATTTTTTTTCCAATAATTACAAAATTTGTTAAAAAAATGCAAAATTCGACAAATTTCGACATCATCTTTCAATTAGAATAATTTTAAAGAAGGTGTTTTATGATAGATTGTTTATTTGAAAATATTACTTTNNTTTTCCTCTTACACTATATATTATATATGTAGCTTATGTAAAAAATATAGATAAAAAATCTAAAGAATCACTTATGGATCTTGCTCTTTTTGCTTCTTTATACTTAATACTAAGAAATATTACTGTTGATAATTATTTATATACAATTACTTTTGCAAATACTGTTTTATTAATTTGTTATTTAAAAAAACATTTATTTTCTGGAATTGTTATATCTTTAGTAATTGTTTTATTCCTAAAATTTGAGTTTAATATTATGACTGTTTTACTTGCTTTTGAATATATTTTATACTTTTTTATGTATTTATTACTAAAGAAAATAAATAGACTTCATTTAAAAAATATTTATTCTTCCTTTGTTTTAATTACAATATTTTTCCAATCATTTTATTATACATATTTTAATATGGCAACTAGTAACATGATTGTTATTTTGTTAAAAAATACTTTTCTTCTTTTAATATCATTATTACTTTCATATATTGCACTTACTTTGTTTAAAAAGTGTGAAAATATAATAGATTTTAATAGTACTCTTAATGAACTTAATCGTGAAAAAGAAATTAAAACATCACTATTTAAGATTACACATGAAATAAAAAATCCTCTTTCTGTATGTAGAGGATATTTAGATATGATTTTACAAAATGATTATAAGAATTATAAAAAATATATACCAATTATTGATTCAGAAATAAAAAGAACATTACTACTTATGGATGATTTTTTAGATTATACTAAATTAAAAATAGATAAAGAAGAAGTAGATATAGTTTATATGCTTGAAGAATTGGAAGAGGAATTAAAACCTTTACTTGAAAGTAGTGATGTAGAATTTAATTTTACATTGCCAGATGATGAAATATACTTAGATATAGATTATAAGAGAATTAAACAAGTTTTTATTAATGTTATAAAAAATAGTATAGAAGCGAGAAGTAATAATATGATTATTAATGTTGAATTAGAAGAAAAAGAGAGTGGAGTTGAAGTTGTTATAAAAGATACTGGTATAGGTATGGATAAAGAGGTACTTGATAAAATAGGAGAAAATTTTTATACAACTAAACCTAGAGGGACAGGCCTTGGTGTATCTCTTTCTAAAGAAATTGTAAAACTTCATGGTGGTAATATAAAGTATCAATCAGTTTTAAATGAAGGAACAACTGTATTTATAGATTTACCTAGAACATTATAAATAAAAAAAGTTCTTTCGAACTTAATTTCTATAGTACGGAACACCCATTGGATATGGTGTAAAATAATATGTACTTGGGTATGGATAGTATCCTTGGTTTTTATAAATATTATTGTTTGCTATTCCATATCCTAATGCAGTACCAGCAACTCCTCCAACTAAAAATGGTGCTAAGAAAGTTCTATCATCTTGATAATAGTTTCTACTATTTGGATATCCATAATAATATTGACCATTATTGTTTCTATTATTCATATACATATTATTATATTCACAATTATTAGTCATAAAAAACACTCCTTTTTATTATTATATGAGTGATATTTTTTTTTGCTATTTAAAAAAATTAATAAATGGGTTAGAATTAAATAGGAGAGTGAACAAATGATAGATATAGAACATGCAAAAAAAGTATTAAATGAGTATATTAATGATTATGATATTGATGATGAACAAATTAAATTAAAGAAAAATCATATATATAGGGTAAGTAATTTATCTGAAAAACTTGCTTTTTGTTTATGTTTAGAAAAAAAAGATGTTTCTTTGGCTAAATTAGTTGGATTACTTCATGATATAGGTAGATTTGAACAAATAAGAAGATATCATACTTTTATTGATAAGGATAGTGTTAATCATGGAGAGTTAGGTTGTGAAATACTATTTAAAGATGGACTTATAAGAGATTTTTTAGATGACGATAAATATGATCAAGTAATTAAAAATGCTATTTTAAATCATAATAGACCAAGTATTGATCCTAATACTTCTGGTAAGAGTCTTCTTCATTCTAAAATAATTAGAGATGCTGATAAAACTGATATACTTTATTTATCTTCAATTCAAGAAAATTTAGATGTTATTTTTGGAGAAAAATTATTTGATGAGAAAATAAGTGATGAAGTTTATAATGGTTTTATTAATAGTGGTAGGATAAACTATAATAATTTACAAACTGGAGCAGATGTAGTTCTTTGTCATCTAGCTTATGTTTTTGATTATAATTTTGCTGAATTACTTGCTCATATAGAAGAAAATGGGTATATTGATAAGCTGTATGATATGGTTGATTTTAGTGATGAAGAGTCAAATAAGAGATTAGAAAAGTGTTATCTAAAAACTAAAAAATATATAAAAACTAGAGTATAACTTGAATTTATTTAAAAAATATAGTACAATAAGCGAGAAGGCGATGATACTGAGGAGTACATAGTGATAATTTTTAGAGAGGTTATGTTAGGTGAAAATAACTAATTTAAACTATGGAAGGTAGCAGTGGAGCTAGTTACTGAGTTTAGTAAGTAATATCGGGTAATTCCGTTAAAGATATAGAGGTTATTAATAATAACGAATTAAGGTGGTACCACGCGACTTATAGCGTCCTTTTGGTATCATCTTTTTTTATTTTTGAGGTGATTAGAATGAAATATATATTAAAAAGTGATTATGTACGAGTCTCGTCTAGTCTTAATAAATTAATAAATTAGAGGAGGATAAATATGTTAGAAAAGAAATATAATCATTTAGATGTTGAGAAAAATAAATATGAAGAATGGAAAAGTAAAGAGTATTTTAAGTGTGATGATAAAAAGGATAGAACACCATACTGTATTGTTATTCCACCACCAAATGTAACAGGAAAACTTCATTTAGGTCATGCTTATGATACTGCTATTCAAGATATAATTATTCGTTATAAAAGAATGCAGGGCTTTGATACATTATGGCTTCCTGGAATGGATCATGCAGCAATAGCAACAGAAGCTAAAGTTGTTAAAAAATTAAAGGATCAAGGAATTGATAAGTATGAGTATGGAAGAGAAAAGTTTTTAGATGCTTGTTGGGATTGGACACATGAATATTCTGATAATATTAGAAATCAATGGGCTGGACTTGGACTTTCTGTAGATTATTCAAAAGAACGATTTACTCTTGATGAAGGATTAAGTAAGGCTGTAAGAAAAGTATTTGTTGATTTTTATAATGAGGGATTAATTTATCGTGGTGAAAGAATAATTAACTGGGATCCAGCTGCTCAAACTGCTTTATCAAATGAAGAAGTTATATATAAGGATGTGGAAGGTGCTTTTTATCATTTAAAATATATAATTGATGGAACAGATGAATATTTGGATGTTGCTACAACACGTCCTGAAACATTATTTGGTGATACTGCAGTTGCTGTTAATCCAGAAGATGAAAGATATAAAAAGTATATTGGTAAAAATGTAATTCTTCCAGTTGTAGGAAAAAAAATACCTATTGTTGCTGATAGTCATGCAGATCCTGAATTTGGTACAGGTTGTGTTAAAATTACTCCAGCTCATGATCCTAACGATTTTGAAGTAGGAAATCGCCATAATTTAGAGAGAGTAGTAGTAATGAATAAAGATGCTACTATGAATGAAAATGCTGGTAAATATTGTGGTATGACACGTGAAGAGTGTCGTGAAGAATTACTTAAAGATTTAGAAAAAGATGGATTGTTACTATCTGTTGAAAAGATGACTCATGCTGTTGGACATAGTGAAAGAACTGGTGTAATGGTTGAACCATATTTATCAAAACAATGGTTTGTTAAGATGAGACCACTTGCTGATAAAGTATTAGAAAATCAAAAGAATAAAGATACTAAAGTAAACTTTGTTCCTAGAAGATATGAAAAGACAATGAATCACTGGATGGAAATTACATATGATTGGTGTATATCTCGTCAATTATGGTGGGGACATAGAATACCTGCATGGTATAAAGATGATGATATTTATGTTGGAATGGAAAAACCTGAAGGAAAAGGATGGGTACAAGATGAAGATGTTTTAGACACTTGGTTCTCTAGTGCTTTATGGCCATTTAGTACCTTAGGTTGGCCAGATAAAACAGACTTAATGGAAAAATATTTTCCAAATGATTGTTTAGTTACTGGTTATGATATTATTCCATTCTGGGTAAATAGAATGACATTCCAATCATTAAAACTTAATGGAGTAAGACCTTTTAAAGATTGTATTATTCATGGTTTAATTCGTGATAAAGAAGGAAGAAAATTCTCTAAATCTTTAGGAAATGGTATTGATCCATTTGATATGGTTGAAAAATATGGTGCTGATTCACTTCGCTATTATTTAACAACTGATGTTGCACTTGGAACAGATTTAAGATTTGATGAAGTTAAAATGGCATCTACTTGGAATTATATTAATAAGATTTGGAATGCATCACGTTTTGTTCTTATGAATATTGAAGATTTAAAAGAAATTGATTTAAGTAACTTAAAAATTCAAGATAAATGGATTTTAACTAAATTTAATAATGTATTAAAGAGTACAATTAAACACATGGATAAATATGAATTTAATTTGGTTGCTTCTGAAACTTATGATTTTGTATGGAATGATTTTTGTAGTAGTTATATTGAACTTTCTAAAAATAGTTCAGATGATATCACAACTAAATCAGTTCTTTATACAGTACTTCTTGGAATATTAAAAATTCTTCATCCATTTATGCCATTTGTTACAGAGGAAATATTTAGGATGCTTCCAATAAAAGAGGCTGATTCGATAATGATTTCAAGTTATCCTAAATTTAATAAAAAACAAGTATTTGATAAAGAATGTGAAATGCTTGATGAAGTATTAAATGATATTGTTTCTATACGTAATTTAAAAGCAGTAAATAAAATTACTAAAGAAGCTTTAGTTAATTTTGAAACAAAAGAAGAACTTGTTGATATTTATTCTTCACAACTTAAAATAAAAGAAGAAAACTTAACTAGTGATGATCCTGATAATATGGTTACAGCTAACTATAAATCTAAGTATATTAGTATTACTTATTTCTTTGAAAAGGATGAAGAAGATAACTCTAAAACTTTAGAAGAAATTAAAAAGTTAGAAGAGTCAATTGAAAGACGTAAAAAACTTCTTTCTAATGAGAATTATGTTAATAAAGCTCCAGCTAATATAGTTGAGATGGATAGAAAAAAATTAAAAGAAGAAGAAGAAAGGTTAGAACAATTAAAAAATGCGTAAATTAAAAAGTAAGTTTGTTATTTCAAATTTACTTTTTATTTTTTTAAATTTATGATAATCTTATATTAATAGTAATTGAAGGGTTGTGTTGTTTGTATGGAAGGTTCTGTTATTAAAAATAATTGGGAAGAAAAAAAAGAAAAGGCTTTAGTTTCTTTTTATTCATCACTTATTACTGATGATGGCAAGATTGATGTTTATTCTTATATGAGATGTTATAGTTATATAGAAGTTCTTCCTAGTAAAGATAAAGTTTTACATTCAAAAGCATTACTTGGTGCTAGAGAAAAAATTGAGGAAAAAATCATTCCAAAAAAACTAGTTAAATAACATATATTGATATGTTATTTTTTGTTTTCTTTTGATATAATAGCTTTGTTAATGAGGTGGTTGTGTGAAAAAGAAGAGGGATTTTTCCGAAACTAAGAATAATTTAAAAATGAGTTGGAAATTTATTAAAAATAATAAGAAAAAGTTATTTTTTATAGTATTTCTTTCCTTTTTAGTTTCATTATTAAGTGTTGCTATACCTATTTTTACAGCTAAACTTTTGTTAAGTCTTTCTGATGGGTTATTAATGGAATTAGTAAAGGTTGCAGGTTTTATTTTAATCATTGAAGTATCTAGAAATATTATTAATACTTCAATGAGACATATCTATGATTATTATGTTTTAGATACTGTTACTGAGATTCAGATGGAGATGTTTAAGGAAACTTTAAAAATTAGAACTTCTGAAATTGATAAAAATACTAGTGGTACTTTTATTGAAAGAATAAATAATGATACTAATGAAATAGTTAATGTTTTTGATGTTACTATAAGTTCATTTTTAGATGTAATATCTAATTTTGGTGTTTTAATTGCTGTTATTTTCATTAGTTATCCTATGTTTTTCTTCTTTGTTATCACGTCTTTTATTAATGCATTTATAAATCATAAAAGAAGAAATAAAGTTTTTGAACAACAAAAGAAATATCGTAAAATGAGAGAAAAGAAAACTGGTCTTATATCTGAAGTGGTAAGAGGTGTTAAAGATATAAAACTTCTTGGTGCGGAAGAAGGAATGCTAGATAAAACAAAAGCTCAGCTAAAAAAAGTAAATAAAGAAATGATTATAATAAACAAAACTTCAAGAGTATTTAATTTTTTATTTTGGAATATTAGAGATGTATTTGATTTCTTGTTTATTTTATTTGGTGTTTATCTTATAAGAATTGATTCACTTTCAATATCGAACTTTGTAATACTTTATACCTACAGAGGAAGAATTGAAAATTTACTAGATTATTTTAATAGAATGGCTGATGTACTTAAAGACTTTAATTTAAGTGCAACTAGAGTATTTGAAATTTTAGATAAAGGATTTAAAAAAGAAAAAATTAATGGTACTGATATTGAAAATGTTAAAGGAAATATAGAATTTAAAGAGGTTAGTTTTTCATATGGTGATGGAGATGTACTAAAGAATGTTAACTTTGAAATTAAACCTGGTGAAAGAGTTGGATTTGTTGGAGCTAGTGGTAGTGGAAAAAGCACGATATTTAATTTAATAACTGGTTTATATGAAGTTCAGAATGGTAGTGTACTTATTGATGGTATTGATGTAAATGATATTTCATTAAGATCTCTTAGAAAAAATATTTCATTAATACCTCAGAATCCTTATATATTTAATTTTTCTATTAAAGATAATTTAGTTTTAAGCAATAAAAATGTTGGCGAAGCTAATATGATTGATGCATGTCGTAAAGCTCAAATTTATGATAGAATCATGGAATTTGATGATAAGTTTGAAACTGAAGTAGGAGAGGGAGGAGTTACTCTTTCTGGTGGTGAGAAACAGAGAGTTGCTATTGCTAGGAGTTTAATAAAAAATTCAAATATTATTTTATTTGATGAGGCAACAAGTGCTCTTGATAATATTACTCAAAATAAAATACAAGAAGCTATTTATGGACTTGATAAAGATAAAACTATTTTAATTATTGCTCATAGACTTTCTACTGTTATTAATTGTGATAAAATTGTTGTACTTGATGATGGAAAAATAATAGATATAGCTCCACATGAGATACTTTTAAAAAGGTGCTCTAAGTATAAAGAGTTATATAAATTTGAAGAAAAATCAAAATAAAAAAGAAATAATAATATTTCTTTTTTTAGTTTTCTACTAATTTTTTTGCTTCATTATAATATTCTAAAATGATATTTATTTCTTCATCTGGTATATTTTTTAATGAATTGTTTTCAACTTCAGATATAAGAACATCTACTTCTTCATCTTCACCGTTATCATTTATTGTATATGCTATATATTTTTTATTTAGTTCTTCTATTTCAAATCCTAAAATTATATCAACTGTAATTGTTTCTCCATCTTCTCTATCAAACGTTATTTTATTTTCCATTTTGCATACTCCTTGAAAAGTTATCAATATTATCTTTTAAATCTTCGAAACTTTTTATAAAACTTTCCTTATTATCTAAATCAAAACCTGTTACATTTTCATTTGAACCATCTATTTTTAAAACTGATTTTTCAAAACTTCTCTTACCTGTTATTAATGCTTTTTTCTTCAAATCTGCACATACGTCTGTTAATGCACATAATGCTGGAGTTGCAAAGAATGTTGCAAGTTCTCCAAATGGTCCATCAGCTGGCACAAATATTAATGCAATAGTTGCAACTGTTCCAGCTACTTTTATAGCAGTTTTTTGTCTTTTTGCATGTTTATCAATTTCTTCTTCTAGTTTTTGTGATAGTCCTGTATCTATCATTTTTTCTTTATATGTATCTCTAATATCGTTCATTTTATTTTTTGCTTTATCAACAAAGTTTCTTTTTTCAGTAACGTGTATTATATTTGTATTTTCATTTTCTTTCATAATTATTCTCCTTTATTTAATTTTATAATATGCACTTAATTTTTGCAAAAACTATGTAAATATTATTTACATAATTTGTTCTTTTAAAATAATTTTTCAGATGTTATAATAAATTTAAATATTTTATAAAGGAGAAGTTAATTATGGAATTAAAAGGATCTAAAACTGAAGCTAATTTACTAGCAGCATTTGCTGGAGAAAGTCAAGCTAGAAATAAATATACTTATTTTGCTTCTAAAGCTAAGAAAGATGGTTATGAACAAATAGCTGCCATATTTGAAGAAACAGCTAATAATGAGAAAGAACATGCTAAAATGTGGTATAAAGAATTACATGGTGGTGAAATTCCTTCTACTGTGGATAATTTAAATGAGGCTGCTGATGGTGAAAATTATGAATGGACAGATATGTATGAAAAATTTGCTAAAGTGGCTGAAGAAGAGGGATTTAAGGCAATTGCTAATAAATTTAGAATGGTTGGTGCAATTGAAAAGCATCATGAAGAACGATTTAGAAAATTACTAAAAAATATAGAAGATGAAGTAGTATTTTCTAAAGATGGAGATAGAATTTGGATTTGTAGAAATTGTGGACATGTAGTAGTTGGAAAAAATGCTCCAAAAGTTTGTCCAGTGTGTGCTCATCCACAAAGCTTTTTCGAAGTAAAAGCAGAAAATTATTAAGATTTTATTGCTCAAAAAAAAATATTATGTTAGAATGATAATGTCTTAAATTTATAGGCATTATCTTTATGGTCTGTTGGTGAAGTGGTTTAACACATTGCCCTCTCAAGGCAACACTCACGGGTCCGAATCCCGTACAGACTACCATTTTGTTATTAAGAAGCTGAGATATCTTGGCTTTTTTTATTTAAAAAAAAATAATATTACTGATATAATTGTTATAGTAAAGGTATTGGTGTTTTATATGGGTATTTTTATTATTAAAGAGAAGGAATTAAATAAAAAAAATATTTTTAATGTCTATATTTTAATCTTTGTTTTAAGTGGAATAATAGGTTTTATTTATGAAGAAATTTTTTATTATTTTGATTTGGGCTATTTAGTTAAGAGAGGTTCAACTTTTGGACCTTGGATACCTATATATGCTTTTGGTGGCTTATTTATTACATTATTTACTTATAAGTTTAAAAAAAATCCTTTAGTTGTTTTTCTAATTAGTTTAATAGTTACAACTTTTATAGAATATGTTACTGGATATGTATTACATAAATTTTTTGATATTAGACTTTGGAATTATAGTGAAGAAATACTTAATTTTGGAAATATACAGGGTTATATTTGTTTAAGATCAGTTTTGCTTTTTGCATTTGCAGGATTATTTCTAATTTATAAAATCATCCCTTTTTTAATAAAAATAGTTAAAGATTATAGTAAATCATCATTAAATACAATTTGTTTAATATTATTACTTCTTTTTATTATTGATATGATTTTATTTAGTGTCTTAAAATAGTTATTAAAACATATATTATTATTAATATGTGTTTTCTTTTTTTTAATTAGTTCTTTACAAAAACATTTTGTTTATCTATAATTAATTTACAAAAGAGAAATGTGAGGAGAATTTGTTTAACAATGAAAAAAGTATTTGGCATTATTTATGGTAATAATGCTCATTTCTATGAAGTAGAAATAAATAATTTAGAGGAATTAATTAGTTACCTTTCACAAAAACTAAAATATAGAGTATCTGATAATGTATTATGTAATTATTATGATAGAAAAGTTCATGATTATGGTCATTATCAAGAAGATATAAATAATGGTAGATGTAAAGTTCTAAGAGAAAAAAAATTAATGATTGATAAGAATACTAGTTCTTTATCTGAGGACAATTTTAGATTAGGTGTAATTGATATTGATTTGGAATATTCATCTCAAATTGCTAGAGTTATTTCTGGTGTTTTTAATACTAAATTTAAATATATAGATTTAACTAATTTAATAAAATTATCTAATTATTTTAATAAACGTCCTAATAATTTATCATATGATTCAAAAATTGATAAGAAAGTTGGTTTGAGAGGTTTATATTATAATCTTAATGAAATTAGAAATAAAACGGTTAATGAAGAAATATGGCTTAATCAAAAAGAAAGAAAGCTTACTGAAAAAGATTTTTCTAAAATAATTGAAAAATTATCAGAAAAGATAGAGTTCAGTTATCTTGGGTCTTTATCTGATGTTGATTTAGATGATCTTGATTATGATTATATGTATAGTTTTGCTGAACGTAATTCAAATATATATGGACAACCTGAATTTAAACCTCTACTAGACAAAATAGGTGTTATAGTTGACGCTAAAATGTTGAAAAAAGTATAAATGTATGATAATATAAAGTTGAAAAGGGAGATGGTATAAATGGCTGATTATAATATGGGCGGGATGCCACCAATGGGACTACCAATGGGAGGTATGCCTGGAGGAATGCCACCAATGGGTGGAGGATTTGGAGAAATGTTAAGTTACAATCCTGGTTGGTTTTACGGTGCTACTGCAGCAGTAAGTAGCTCTGCTAGAAGGGATAAAAGACTTTTCTCTTCTATAAATTCTCTAGATAAATTATATAAGAATAAGGATAAGGATAAGGAAAAGAAAAAAATTGATAAAATTCAATCAAGTATTTCTAAGAGTTTAAATGAAGTTAATCAATTAATTAGAGATCATACTAAACTTGCACGTTACAATTATGCAAAGTATTTAGTTCTTGAAAAAATAGCAGAATTAGAGAAAACTTATGGGGATATGCCTTTTCCATCTAAAACAATAGATGCCGAACAAATTCAAAAACAAGTAGATGAAGCATTGTCAAAGAGTGATATCAAAATTTCTCAAGATGAATTACCTTCTTTTAAACTTGGATTTGCATTTAATTTTAATAGTTTTTCTAATGAGAATGAAGAAATGTTTAGTAGAGAATTTGAAAAAAATAGAATCAAATTATTTATACATTCTGCCTTAAATAAAAGAAAAAATAGAAATTGGAGAAATGATACTGCAAGAAAGTGTTCTCTTGATTTTGAACACTCTGTGACATGCTTAACTGGATTTTTATATCATAATTATAATGTTTATAATACATTACTTGGTAATATTAGTATAGATAGTTTTGTTTCAGCTACTGAAAATATTAAAAAAAAGATAGATAAAATTAATGTTGATGATATTTTTAAACCTTATGAGGAGCTTTTGAAAGAATCAAAATTAGGTAAAGAAGAAGAAAAAGTTAATCTTTTTATTGCAAGCATTGAAGAAAATATGAGTAAAGCTCAAAAAGAATTAAATGATATTGACTTAAATGCACTATTTGGACCACCTGCGGTTAAGGGTATGCTTCCTGATCCAACTGACTATAATGATTTATATATGACATATGTTGATTCATTATCTAAAAAGATTGCTGATCTTAAAAGGAAGATTAATAAAAATGGTAGAAATCTGATTAATAAATTTGAAACTTTAGTAATAAATGAGCAGATGAAACAAGCAGAATTAAAGAAAAATAGTGGAACACAAAAAAATTCTAATGATGTAGATTCAGATGAAAAAACTACTGAAAATTTAAATGAAGATACAAATACAACTGATAATGTTAATGCAAATAATGAATCAGTTCAAAACACTCCGGTTCAGCCAGAACCAGTTCAAAACACTCCGGTTCAACCAGAACCAGTTCAAAAAACTTCTGCTCAGCCAGAACCAGTTCAAAGAAAAACCGAGAATACAACTTCTAAACATAGATCTTCTGATAATGTAATAAGAATTAAACAAGAAGATTTAGATTTTTGGCGAAATCTTATTGATGATTATTTTGCATTACAAGGTGAAACAAAAGAGAATAATCAGTTTGTACCAACCCCAGAAATTGATAGAGATATGCAACTTGTTGACATGTTATCCAATATAGAAGAGGATGAAATAGATTTTACTGATATGAAAGGATTTAAAAAATAAAGTTAGTTTTCTAACTTTATTTTTGTAATTATGATAGGTATATTTGATTCTGGAATAGGTGGAGTAACTGTATTAAAAAAATTAATTGATTTATTACCTAATGAAGAATATTTGTATTATTCAGATTCTAAAAATTCTCCATATGGTGATAAAAGTGAAGAAGAATTAAAAATAATTGTTTCAAATGTAGTTACATATTTAATTAATAGAGGATGTAAAATAATTGTAATTGCGTGTAATACTGCTAGTACATTATCTGATTATCTTCGAGAAAAATTTAATATATTGTTTGTTGCTATAGAACCTGCGTATAAATTAGCTCATGATTTTGCATATAATAAAAGAATCCTTGTTATGGCTACTAAAAGAACAATTGAAAGTGATAAATTTAAAAAATTATATGATAAGTATAATAATTCAAATACAATTCTTCTTTCTTGTAGTGGTCTTGCAGATTTAATAGAAAAAGATTTACAAAATGAAATTGATATTTATCTGAAAGAAAAATTAGGGAAATATAATGATATAAATTGTGTAGTGCTTGGTTGTACACATTATCCTTTAATAAAGAATAATATTGAAAAAGTTCTTGGGAAAGTAGAATTTTTTGATGGGAGTAGTGGAGTTAGTAAGCGAGTATTTGAACTTTTAGAAAAGAATAATATGTTAGATGATTCTAATGGTGATATTGAGTTCTTTGATTCTTCTTTTGATAAAAATAAAGAAAACAAATTTTTTGAAATATTAAATAATTAAAATATTAAACCACAATTGTGGTTTTTTTCTTGAAAAAGTATAAATAATATTCTATTATAAAGTTATAGATAGGAGAATAATTATGAAAGATGTTGAAGTAAAGTATCATATAAATTTAAGTGAAGCAGATATTGAAGGAGCTAAAATAGCTATTTTACCTGGTGATCCTGGTAGAGTAAGTGAGATTGCAAAGTATTTGGATGATTCAAAAAAAATTGGTCAAAATCGTGAATATACTTCGTATTTAGGAAGTTTGGAAGGAAAAAAAATTCTAGTTATTTCTACTGGTATGGGAGGCCCTTCAACAGCAATTTGTGTTGAAGAACTTGCTATGATTGGTATAGAATATTTAATACGTGTTGGAACAAGTGGAGGAATGAGACTTGATGTAGAAGCTGGTGATATTGTTATTCCAACTGGTGCTATTAGACAAGAAGGAACAAGCAAAGAATATTTACCAATAGAATTTCCTGCTGTTCCAGATTATACTGTCTTAACTGCTTTGAAAGAAGCTTCAGATAAGTTGGGTTATAAAAATCATTTAGGAGTTGTTCAATGTAAAGATAGTTTTTATGGTCAACATTCGCCAAGTAGGATGCCTGTTTCATATGAACTTGAAAATAAATGGAGTGCATGGTTAAAAGCTGGAACCCTTTGTAGTGAAATGGAAACAGCTTCACTATTTACTGTTAGTCAAACATTAAATTTACATGCGGGAGCAATTCTTCTTGTTATATGGAATCAAGAAAGAGAAAAACGTGGTTTAGATAATTCTAGTGATTTTGATACTGAAAAAGAAATAAAAGTATGTATAGAGGCTTGTCGCAATCTTATCTTAAAAAATAATATCTAGTTGATTTTATACATTATTTAACATATAATAGTACTCATTTAGGAGGTATTTATATGTTAGTTACAGAAAATAATTATAATTTAAATAAAAACAAATACTTCTTAAATTGGTTTCATTCACAGATTGTATCTGGATATGATATGTATCTTGACATATCGGATTTTCAAAAACTTATTGATTATATTACTTTTTGGTATGAAAGTAAGATTCCTGATAATAATTGTTGTGTTGATTTTCTTGATATTGAAAATATATGTGATGTTTTTACGTTTGAACAGTTAATGTATAGGCTTGATAAAGATGTTTATGAATTTATTCAATGTAATTATCGTGGAGAAGAAAAAGAATTTGTTCCATTTTATGATGAAAATGGAGTTCCGGTTTTCTATTTTGAGAATATATGTGTGAATATTATTTCTAATAATCCTGAAAAGAAGAAGAATTTTGTAGTTAAATTTGATTCATCTTCAGGAATTGTTAATAATGTATCTGAGCTTGCCATGATTGGTATAATTGATGATGAAACTAGTAACATTAATATAAGTAATTTGCTTTATATTTTAAATACAAAATTCAAATATACTTATGATTGTAATGATTTAAAAAAAGTAATAAAAAATCATAAAATAGATTTGAAACTAAGAAAGATACTTATGATATTAGTTGGGAAAAAAATATTATCTAATGATGATTGTACTAATGATATTAGAAGTTTAAGATATAAAAATTTTGTTAATGATTTTAATACATTTTTTTATGATTTAAGACTAGATGAGAAAGATAATTCTAATGATGTAAAACAACTTTTAAAATCTTAGAAATTATCTTTCTTTTTTTATTGCATTTCTTTTTTCTTTTTGTTATAATTCGATTATTGCTTCTGGAGGAATATATGTTAAAAAAAGTTAAAAAGAAAAAAATAGCATTTAGTACTATTTTAAATGAAATATCAAATATTAAAAATTGTGATTATGATTTAATGGCAAGAACTATTTATTTTAAATATAAGATTAATGTAAATGAGTTTATTCAATTATATAATTTTTTAAGAGTTAGAAAGAAATTTAATCAGGATACTATAGATTTTATTTCTACTGTTACCTGTTATTTATCTAGCTATGATTATGAACTAAGAGTAGATTATAATACAAATTTAAAACCATTACTTATTTCTTTTATAGAAAGTGATTGTTATGATGAAAAAGATTTTTTTACTGATAAAAATTTACTTGAAAAGATATTAGAATATGCTTTTATATTAGATTATGATTTTTATAATAGGTTTTTTGATGTTTTAGAAGAAAAGAAAAATAAGCTTCAAGAACTAAATATTAGAGAAGGAAAACAAATAATAAATCTTATTGATAGTAGTATTTTGATATCAAATGATTCATACAGGGAATTTGATATTATAGATTATTATATGAATACTAAACTTCCACCTAAAAAAATGGTTTTACTCTTAAGAAAGTATGCAGATTCTGATAAGCTTATATTATTTAAAATGTTTGCTAGTAGATATGATAATGATTATGTTTTAAAAGAGAGTGATATTGAACGTAGACTTTCTGACAGAACATTCTTTAATTGCTTTGCTGATGAAAATGGAAATCTTATTGAGGGCACGGGGTTTGAAATAAGTGATTCTGATAAAATATTTGTATTAGAATATTTGAAAAATAATAATGTACCAATCACAGAATGTACTTATTCTGCTGGTCTAAAAAGATTTAAAAATGGATTCTTTGTTCATAAAGAAAAGAAATTAGTTTTAAAATAAAAAAGTGTTTTTAAACACTTTTTTATTTATATTGCTCTCATTTTATCTTTATCTTTAAATGGATTTTTCTTATCTATTTTGTCAATAAATAATATTCCGTTTAAATGATCTAATTCGTGCTGAAAAGCAACTGCTAATTCTTCACGACCTCTTACTTTTATTTTATTACCATCCATATCATAAGCTTCCATTGTAACTCTTGCATATCTTGGCGTTATTCCAATTGTCTCTCTATTTATACTTAGACATCCTTCACCATCTTCAACATAGATTTTTTCCTCTGAATTACTTATAATTTTTGGATTTATTAAAACATAATTTTGAAATTTTCCTTCTTCATATTCATGAACTACTACAAAATATCTTTTTGGTATTCCTAATTGAATTGCAGCCATACCCATTCCTGGACGTAAATCATATTTTTCAGCAAGTTCAGGTATTTGACTGTTTGTTAAATATTCAATTATGTCATTAATAGTTTGTTTATCTTTATCAGTAAGAGGGAATTTTACTTCTTTACTTACAGCTCTTAATAGTTTATTTTTTTCATCAATAATATCTTTTGTTTTTAACATTAAATCATCCCCTTGTCTGACAGAGATATTATACTATATTTCATTAAAAAAGTAAAGAAAAAGAGCAAAAGCTCTAATTTACATATCTTGTTCCAATTACAATAACTAGTAAAATAAATAATACTAAAATAATTGCATAAGTTGAGTTGTAGTTATTATTTCCATAAGAATAAATAGGATAGTATGGTGTTTGATAACTCATATTAGAACAACCACAACTACTTCCACCGTAATAATACATATAAAAACCTCCTTTTACTATCTAATATAGAATATGTTAAATTTTAAAAAATGTTCATTATGTGTAAACAACAATATTATTTATAATTCAAATAGAAAAAAAGACTAAAATATGGTATTATAAGATAAGAATAGGTGATTGGATGAGAAAGATAATTAAATATTTAGACAAACCAGTATTAATTATTTCAATTATTCTTTTTGTTGTGGGATTAATTATGGTTTTCTCATCTTCAAATGTAACAGCATATATGAGACATGCGGTTAGTCCTTATAATTACTTTATAAAACAAGGAGTGTTTCTTTTAGTTGGACTTGTTTTTTCTTTAATAATGATAAATTTTGGTACTAGATTTTATGGCTTTATGTCTAGGTTTTTGTTTATAGCAGTTGGAGCTTCGCTTGCAATACTTCTTGTGATAGGTTCAGCACAGAATCAGGCAATAAGTTGGTATGATTTTGGACCTTTTAGTTTTCAGCCAAGTGAGTTTATTAAAGTCATTACTATTATTTGGCTTGCAGATTATTATGAGAAGAATAAGAAAAAGCTTAATTCGTATTGGACTAGTCTTTTTCCCATTGGTTTATGTATAATAATAAGTGGACTAATATTTGTTCAACCTGATTTAGGAACTACCATAATCTATTCAGTCATCGTTGGACTTATATTTCTAGCAGAACCTATATCAAAAGATATAAAATTTAAAACTGTTGTCAGTCTTGTTGGAATTGTTGCGGTTGCTTCATTTTTACTTATTTCTTCTGGTAAACAATTAATTTTAAGTAGACAGCTTGAAAGATTAAATTTTACTAGGCCTTGTGACAGATTATTGACAACTGGTAATCAAGTTTGTAATGGTTATATTGCAATTAATAATGGAGGACTTTTTGGAAAAGGTCTTGGAAATAGTACTCAAAAATATTTATATTTACCTGAACCATATACTGATTTTATCTTCACAATTATTGTTGAAGAACTTGGTGCTATATGTGGAATTGCTATTATACTTCTTTATCTATTCTTATTATTTAGAATTCTTTTAATAGGTAAAAGAAGTTACACAAATAGAGGAAGTATAATATGTTATGGTACTGCTATATATATTTTTTTACATATCGCAGTTAATTTACTTGGAATATTTGGTTTAATGCCTATGACTGGAGTACCACTTCCATTTATGAGTTATGGTGGTAGTTTTACAATTTGTTTAATAGCTGCTTTAACTGCTGTTCAAAGAGTAAGTGTTGAGACTGGTATGAAAAGTGAAAAAAGTTCATAAGTATGTTTATTATTAAAAAAGATTACCATAATAAATATGGTGATTTTTTTTGAGAATATTAATTATAGGTGGAACAAGTGGTATTGGTTTTAGTGTTGCAACTGGTTTGAGGAAAAGAGGATATGAAGTAATACTAACAACACATACTTTTGAGGAAAAAGAAGTATTAACTGAGAAAGTTAAAGATTTAAATATTGATGTTTATAAAATGGATGTTTTAGATGATAACGATTTAAAACTAATTAATAGGTTATCTTTTGATTGTATTTGGGTTAATCATGCACTTGGTTTTTCTACTGCTATTATGCATTCAAATTTATATGAAGTTAAAGAAGTTTATGATGTAAATGTATTTAGTTATATTAAATTATTAAAGATAGCAACTAATTATTTTTGTGATAAAAATAAGAAGGGTAAAATTATTGTTACTAGTTCTTTATCTTCTTTATGTAATATTGATCATTTTGGAATATATGCTTCAAGTAAATCAGCTTTAAGTGAGATTTGTTATACTTTTTCTAAAGAATGTAAAATTTATAATTATCCTATATCTTTTATTCTTTTAGAACTTGGTACATATAGAACTGGGTTTAATCAACTCATACTTAATTATGCTGAAAATGAGTGCTCTAAGAAGTATGTTAATAGATTAAAACTTATTTTTAAAATAATAGAAAAGAAGAAGTTTAATGATGTGGAAAATGAAATCTATAGAGCTTTAAATTCTGATAAAAGATGGATTTTAATTAGAAAACCTTTTTTACAATCTTTTTTTATAAAAATTTATACAATTATATTTAGATAATTTAGGCAAATTAATGTGCCTTTTTTTCTTGTTATTTTTTTCTTTTTATGGTATAATATGATTGCTTTTATTTGGGGGAATGATGGTATGAAGACAAATTATGATGTTGCTATTCGTATGGAAAATAAAAAAATAACTGATGGAGTTGTTCTTTTTAAACCTACTAATGCTGTTACTGGTGAATTTGATTCACATGAAAGTATGTTTACATCTTTTGATGGAGAACATTATTTTACTCAAGATGCATTTATAGGTAATTTTGATACTAGTGAAGATTATATTTGTTCTAATATATTATCTGCAGATGAATTTAATAAGAGATATGGAAAATGTGATTCTTTTAAAGAAGCACTACAAAAGTATAAAGAAGATTCCTCTGTATATAAACTTATTTATTTTGATAGTGAAGATAACTCTTTTAAATGGGTTGATTTTAATATTTTTGATTTACTTAATTCTTTAGCTAATGTTTCAAATGGTTCTCCACTTCCTGTTTATGAAGAAAAAGAAGTATATAGTATTGATGATACTGAATATGAAAAACCATTATCTGATGCTTTAGATAAAGTTACTGCATTGTACAATTTACATAAAAAAGATAAAGAATTTGTAAAAAAATTATTTAGTGTTTTAGATGATGTTACTGAAGATTTTGTTCAAATTATGTATGAGATGTCAGTTGAGTTTCCAGATGAATTTGATAAGAAAACTAATTTGTCTGTAAGAACTAGTAATGAAGATAAAAAAGAAGAAAGTACAAGTAATGAAAAATATTCTCCTAAAAAGTTAGATTTAGATGATAAAATAAAATTTTATCAAGAAAGAAAAAGAATTATTGAGAATATTAAAAAAGTTATAATTGGTCATGATGATGAAGTTGAAAAAATAGTAGTTGAAATATTTAGATTGATTAGACAATATGGTAATAAGAATAAAGGTATTTTACTTACTGGTTCAACTGGATGTGGTAAAAGTAAGATATGTGAACTTATTGCTGAAAATTTAGGTAGGCCATGTAAAATTGTTGATACTACACAACTTTCTGCTCCTGGATATAAAGGAAGAGATATTGAAAGTTATTTAGAAGAATTATATGATTCAGTTGGTGGTAATAAAGAAAAAGCTGAAAATAGTGTAATTGTTTTTGATGAAGTTGATAAACTTGGTCACTCTCAAAGAAAAGATGATGTTTCAGGAGTTCAGGTTTTAAATAGATTATTAATGTTTTTAAATGGTACTACTTATACAATAAAAGAGAGAGTAAGAGATGCCAATCCTCAAAATATATCTACAAAAAATATGATTGTTATTTTTTGTGGTTCATTTTCTTCTGTATATAAGAGTCAAAAATTTAATAAGAGAGAAGTTGGATTTAATTCAACACATGAAAGTAAAGTTGGAAAAGCAAATCCAACAACAGATGATTTCATAAATTTAGGTGGTATGCCTGATGAAATGATGGGTAGATTTCCTGTTACTATTCATCTAGAAGATTTAACTAAAAAAGACTTGAAAGATATATTATTAAAATCCACTGAAAGTCCAATTCTATTTGTAAAAGAAGAATTTATTGGTGAAGCAGGGGTTGAATTAGAATTTTCTGATGAAGCACTTGATGCTATTGTTGAAGAATGCTACAAGTTGAAGACTTTTGCCAGAGGATTAAATAAAATTGTTACTGATTCAGTATCAAAAGCTTTCCATGTAGTTACAGATGATATTGGTAAGTATGATAAAGTTATAATTACTAAAGATACAATATATGATAATTCTAAATATATCTTACATGAGGTAGAAGAAAAAGATAAACGTTTAATGAAAATGTAGGGGGAAAATATGAATAAAGGGGAATTAATTAAAAAAGCAAAAGAACATTTATATTCAGTAAGAAAATGTTATACTAGCAATTATGATTATAATAATAAATTATTTTCATTTTCTATTGCATTTTCTATTCTTTTATCAAATGGTATAAATGGTCTTTTAAATACTCGTGATGTTGATAGATTTCAATCTGCAGAATCTGTCTATGAATATATTGATAAGAATCCTTATTTGGATGAAGAAGAAAAAGAATCTTTATATTATGTTAGTGATTTTGTTGATGATTATTATCAATTACTTGATGCATCTGTTTTAAGAAGTAGACTTCAAAATTTTGATATAGATTATAAAGAAGCCTTATCCGAAGCTCCTGGTATATATGGTGCTTGGATGCCAAATATTAATGTTGTTAAATTTTATTATTGTGATAATTCAGATGATATTTCAAAAAATAATTCTATTGCTTCTCATGAGTATTATCACTTATTAAGTGTAAAATATAATAAGGAATATAGTGAATGTTTAAGCGAAGGAGTAACATCTTTATTAAACTATGAATATTCTGATTTTAATAACAAAGATTATTACGTAAAAGAAAGACAAATTGCTAGAATGCTTTCTATGATAATTGGAAAAGATGAGCTAATTGAGTCATATCTTGAATATGATAATGATATGTTAAAAAAATCTTTAAAAGAAATATCTACAAATAAAGAAGAATTAGATAGTTTATTTGAAAATATGGAAAAGCTTCATAGTGTTAATATCAAAATTTCTAAGTATGTAGAGAAAGTTTTATCGGATGAAGAATATGATAAATTCGATAAATTGTTAAGAGAAAAACAACGATTAACTATTGAAGTTGCCAGAAATATAAATCATTTTGCACGTTCTAAAGATATAAGTTTTGAGCCGGAATTTGCTAATGTAATTACTAATTTTATGAAAGATGATTATGAAATTATGATAATAGATGAAAAAAAATATGTTAACTTTGTTGATAATGATATACAAACTTATGTTATTAAGAGGAATGTAAATAATAAAGTTTATAAAAAAGAAAATGATTAGTTTTTACTAATCATTTTTTATTATGTTTGACCAA
>DLOU01000019.1 GCA_002477275.1 Caryophanales bacterium UBA7476 | reverse complement strand
CTTTCCTTATAAATAAAAAAGAGTAAATTTAATACTCTTAATTATTTACTTAAACCATCTGCACTATCACTAATTTTAATATATCCATCGGAATAAGTGCCAGAATCAATTGGTCTTATAAAATTATCATCTAAAAAATATACATATTCGTAAGTATTAAGACCAGTCACAGCTACTGCATCACAAACATCAGTACCTCCAAAACACCCTAAATAGTATTCACAATATTGAATTTCATCTTTGAAATATCCGTTATATGTATAACAAGTATTATCAGAGTTAAATACAAAAACCTCTTTGTTTATATTTCTATATACTCCTTCAAAAGAACCATCTTTTCGAATAACAAATGGGTAATCAGGTTTTTTCCAGTGATTACTCCTTCCATCAATAAGTGTTCTAAAAGTTTTATTATCACTTTCAAATCCACCAGCATCATCTGCACGCCTATCTATATCAACTATTAAATAAGTGTAATCAGGATTATAAGCAACAATTTTCATTACTTCACCATTATAAGAAATAGTTCTATTTTTTTTATCATATTTATACTTTATTTTATAATCATCGGAGTCAGAATAATAATAAAGATAACCATCTCTCTTGAAAATCATATATGCTTCCGCTGGCTGAAAATCATCAAACTTTACATCAATAAATTCTGGTACAGGTCTGAAATAATATACTACTCCACCAGTTATAAAAAGTAAAACTAAAACTAAAATTAAAATAATTATAATTTTCTTACGCTTCATATAATCATCACCTATAATCATTATAACACATATAAGTTCTAATACTTATTTTTTTTACATATACTTTACTAAATAAAGGAGAGACTATATGGAAAAATTAGAAATTATAAAGAATATTGCTGAAAGATCTGGTGGAGATATTTATTTAGGTGTTGTTGGCGCTGTTAGAACAGGTAAAAGTACATTTATAAAAAAGGTTGTTGAAAACTTAATTGTCCCAAACATAGAAGATGAGTATGAGAAAAAAAGAGCTTTAGATGAAATACCACAATCCGCTCAAGGAAAAATGGTAATGACTACAGAGCCTAAATTTGTACCTAATAATGCAGCCAAAATTAAAATAGATGACTTTACATGCAAAGTAAGACTAATTGATTGTGTCGGTTACGTAATTAAAAACGCTAAAGGATTAGAGGACGAAAATGGCCCTAGAATGGTAAAAACCCCTTGGGTGATGTTGAATAAGTGATACCCAAATATAAAAATAAAGAAATGCCGATAAAATAAAGGCAAAAGACAATATTTCACTTTATTAGTTAAAGACTAATTTATAGAAAGTGAGATATTTTTTTATGAAAAATGAGCAAATTTTAGAAAAAGATGAATTAATACCTTTGCTGATAAAATATGTTAAAATAAATAAAGTTATATTCCCTATTGAGAGAGTTAAGTATTTATCTAATGAAGAAGTTATAGAAATATTAAAAGATTGTATAGATAATCAAGTAATATATAATCCTAATTATGAAATGGTAAAAAATATTACTCTACTTGATGATAAAGATTTAAAAGAAATATACCCTCTAATAAAGGAAAGTATGGATTATATTAATTATGATTATATGAGAGATATTAAAGATTTAGTTAATAATGTTAAATCTAGAAAAAAAGGTAAAAAGTATTCTTTTGAAGAACATTTAAAAGCATTAATTATTGCTCTACTCTCAAATCATAGATGGGGAGATAACAATATAAGAGAAAATATGGAAACTATTGATAAGATTTTTCATAACTATGATAAGAATTATTTAAAAGTAGTTGATCCAAGTGTTTTAGTAAAGAAATTAAGAAAAATTCATTGCACTAATCCAATGATAAATAATCAAATGAAAGCATTATCTAAAAATATAATGGTATTAGAAAGAATTGAAAAAGATTATGGAAGTTTAGATAAGTTTGTAAAAAAAGAAACTCCTAATGATATTGCTAATATGTTTAATAGTGGTAAATATAAACTAATACAAGTTGGACGAGCTTTTGCTTATGATTATTTAAAACGAGTTGGTGTTAATACTTGTAAAAAGAGTTCTCAATTAGAAAGATTATTTGGTAGTCATAGACTAGGAATTGTAGAAAATGCTAATGCAACAGAACAACAAGTATTAAATATAATTAAAAAGATAGCAATATTAAATAACTGTGATGAGATAATCGTTGAATCAATAATCCAACAATTTTGTTTATTAAGGTCTGCTAATATATGTGGAGAACACCCAAAATGTGAAAGATGTAAGATTAGAAAATATTGTAATTATAATAAAAAAAATTTATGTTCAGTATGTAAGTAAAACTTACATACTGAGTAATATATTGTTTAAAAAATACAATATTACACATAATTAATAATGTAAATTTATTTGCATCAAATATATTGTTAATTGCATCGTTTTGTGATATAATGGTGCAAATGAAAGGAGAATGATGCAATTTGAGAAAATTTAATTTAATGGAAGAATACAATAGTATTATATCAAATAGTAATATTATTAATTTAATAAGTAAAATCCATGAATATAAAGGAAAACAATCATATTTGTTAGATACTAAAAAAGATACTTTAGAAACTTTATTAAAAGTTGCTAAAATCCAAAGCACTTCTTCATCTAATAAAATTGAAGGTATTTATACTACTGATAAAAGAATCAATGAAATAGTAAATCAAAAGTTAGAACCTAAAAATAGAAATGAGGAAGAAATTGCTGGTTATAGAGATGTATTATCTTTAATTCATGAAAATTATAATTTTATTGACATTACTCAAAATACGATTCTACAATTACATAGAGATTTATATAAATATACAGGTTATAGTTATGGTGGTAAGTTTAAAAATTCTCAAAACTATATTGAAGAAGAAAATGAAAAAGGCGAAAAGAAAATAAGATTTACACCTCTATCTCCTGTTGAAACTCCAATTGCAATTGAGGATTTATGTAAAAATTATAATGAATTAGTCAATAATGAATCATGTGATTTACTAGTCTTAATTCCTATTTTTATATTAGATTTTGTATCTATACACCCATTTAATGACGGCAATGGAAGAATGAGCAGATTACTTACTCTACTATTATTATATAAAGCTAATTATTTAGTAGGAAAATATATTAGTATTGAAGAGATTATTGAAGAAACAAAAGATAGTTATTATGATACTTTAGAAAAAAGTTCAGTAAAATGGCATGATAATGAAAACGATTATTCGTATTTTGTAGAATATTATTTAGGAATAATATTAAATGCTTATAAAGAATTTGATTCAAGAATAAACATTGTTGAAAACAAAAAAGTGACTGCTTATGATAGAATTATAGATATATTTAAGGCTAATATTATTCCGATAGATAAAGCATATATAATGAATAAGTGCCCTGATTTAAGCGAAACTACAATTGAAAGATCATTAAATAAATTACTTAAAGAAGATAAAATTGTTAAAATCTCTGGTGGAAGATATACAAAATATAAATGGAATAATTAAATCAGTTGTTCGGAAATTCCGAACAGCTGAAATTATGAAAGGTATGTTTAGCGACATATCTTTTTTATTGTGTAAAAAGAAAGGAGAAATGATATATGGAATTAAATTATGCAATTTTAAGAGTTGAACCTATTAAGACTATACCCGATTTAGCACAAATAGGATCACATAATAAACGAGAAAAGAAAGCTTATCAATCAAATCCTAATATTAAATTAGAATTAACTAAAAATAATATAGAACTTGTTCCTTTAAATGTTAAATATGTTAAAGGTTTTGATGAATTAACTAAAGAATATAAAAAAGAACATGATGAAAGAATGAAAACTGAACGAGCTGATAGAAAGAAAAGATACCATGAAATGTTAAACAGTTCTAAAAATGTAGTTGCTGATGAATTAGTTATGACTGCTTCACATAATTTCTTTAAAGATATGTCCAGAGAACAAATAAAAGATTGGGCTGATACTTGTATGGAATTTGTTTATAATGATTTAGGTTATAAAAAAGAACAAATACTTCATGCAACTGTCCATTTAGATGAAGAGACACCACATATTCATTGTGTTGTTGTTCCACTAGTTAAAAAATTAGATAAAAGAACTAATACAGAAAGATACACTATTTCTAAAAAACAATATATTAAAGATAAAATCCAATTATCACATTTACAAGATTTATACCATAAAAGACTAACTGATAAAGGTTATGATTTAGAGCGAGGTATTAAAGGAAGTGATAATAAACACATTAAAATAAAAGAATATAAACAACTTACTAAAAAATTAAATCATGAATTAAATGTTAAAAATGATAGATTTGATAAAGCAATGAATGATTTTGAAGAAAAAATGAAAACAACCAAACAAACATTTATTGTAGATAAAGATTTTGTTAAGGTAAAAAAAGATACTTTTGAAAGTATGAATAATGTTATTAATGAATCTAAAAAAGTAATGGAATTACAGCCTAAACTACAAACAATATTCAATGAAGTTGATAGTTATGCTAATAGTTATAAATCATTAGAAAAAGAAAATCAAAAATATAAGAAAGAAGTTAGTAAACTTGAAACTGAAAATAAAGAACTAAAAGATGAAAATAGAAGTTTAATTTATAGATTAAATGAACTATTTCAATTACTAAAGAAATTCTTAAGAAAACTATTACAAAGAGGTAATGATTATACAAAAGATGAAACTGCTGAAGTTGTTAAAGATTGTTATGACAATAGTGAATTTGATATGGGAGATGTTATTAAAATATCTAAAGGAACAACTAAACAAGATGAATTATTTGAATATGTTGATGCACCAGACTACTACAAAGAACGAGTTAGAGATTATGATGAATATGAATACGATAAAGACGATTTTGATTTAAGTAGATAAAATTAAAAAATACTCTTGATTTTTTTAATTGTTAGAGTGATAAATAGTAAAACAGAAATTTGAGATTATACCCCATTTAAATGCTTATAGTTAAGTTTTAAGTTAAGGTTTAGTCTCTTATCTGTTCTTTAAATAAGGTGCCTAAAATGGCAAATTTGAAAGGAGAATGTTTATGTTATTAGATAATAATACCGAGAAAGTAATTGATTTACTTAATATGCATGATAATTTAAATAATATTGATAAGATTAGATTAGCAATACACTTACTTGAAGATTTAGGATTTACTACTACCTATGATATTAATAACTTTATTAAACTTTTAAAAAATGTATTATTAATACTAGATCCTGAATCTAAAAATGTAATAACTAACTTTGCTAAATATAAAAACTTATTATTTATTTCAGCAAAGTATATGGAATTATCACTTGAAGAAAAGAAAAAATTTTCAGTAGAAATGCTATTTAATATTTTTCAACATGACTTTAAAAATAAAATAATAAACAACTTAATCAATGAGCAATTAAATGTATATGATTATTGTTATTCATTAAATGTATTATAAAAGCGAGAATATGTTTTAATTAGCATACTCTCGCTTTTTTTTATTTGTTTATTTTTATATTGTTAGTTCTACCTACTAACCAATCAAATGAAATATTATAAGTTTTGCAAATTGAATAAGCTGGAATTATTTTTATTAAACTATAACCAGTTTCATAATGATTATAAGTAGACTGATAGATATTACATTTATCTGCTATTTGTTGTTGTGTTAGTTTTAAATTTTCTCTTATTGCTTTAAGATTTTTACCAATTAATTTACTATCTAATTTTATATTCTTATTATATTTAATATTCTTTCTTGTAAATCCAACAATAAAATCTAATGAATAATTATATAAATTAGCAAATCTAACTAATTTATTTAAAGGTATTGGTGTATAACCTGTTTCCCAATTTGATATAGTTTGTTTACTCGCACCTAATATAATTCCTAATTCTTCTTGTGTCATTTCAAGTTCTTCTCTACAATATCTCAAATTATTATCTATCATATATATCACCATATTAATTTTCCCATTCAATTGGTGAATATTCACAAAAGTACGACACAATGAATAAAATATGATATAATAATTGAGGTAAGTTTAGGATTTATATAAAGGAGCTATGAATATGAAAAACGAAAATATTAATTATGCAAATAAAATAACAAATAAAATGGTATCAGATTTAAGTAAAGTTATTGAAGTTCAAGAATTTACTTTAGATGACCTAACAATAATTATTAATGATTTAAAAAATGAACAAAAAGAAAAAGTGATTGAAGAAATAATAAATAATCAATTAATTGAATTAAAAAACAATAAAGATATAGATATTAGAAAAGTATTTAAACAAGTTGATGATATAACAGATTACTTCATTAAATACTATGATGATGATTCTGATATAGTTTCAGAATGTGATCAAATAGCTGATGATTTATTGTTTAAGGCTATAGGAAGAAATGAAAGAACTTTAGAACTTCCTGTAAGTAGTTCATATATTAAAAGTTATTGTCTTTCTTCTAATATAAGTAATAATCAATTATATGATTCATTAGTTTGGATTGCTTTAAGATTAGTTGCAATAAATTATTGCATTAGATTTAATAATAGTTTAGAAGAAAATAACGAAGATTAGTAGTAAAGTAGTAAAATTAGCAGTACCCCTAAACTTTCCAAATTTATTGAATTTTACATAAATCGGAAAATAGTAATATTACGATATAATTAAATAATAAAAATATGTGACATTCTAAGATTTGTCAATAATAAATTTTTATGATATTATAGACACTACAAAAAGACACGAAATTTATAAAATTTTAAAAATTTATAAATAATGTGTTGATTTGTAATATAATATAGGTGTAGTCAAGTGGTGATGACTACTTATCTAATTGCTTACACAAAGCTAAAATTTTTCGAAGTAGTTTAGTTGTGCAAGCAACTATGGCTGCGTAATGATGTTTACCTTCATTACGTTTTTTTCTGTAATAAATTTCAATATCATTTTCTACTTTTGTTCTACCAACAATTGTAATAATATTAGAACAAGCAATATATAAAATTTTTCTCATATATTTGTTACCAGATTTGGAAATAGGACCATGAACATTAACTGATTTACCAGATTGTTTAATTGATGGATCTAAACCACAATAAGCAGTTAATTCTTTAATATTATTAAATCTATTAATGTCATTAAGTTCAGCAATAATAATAGAAGTAGTAAATTCGCCAATACCATAGATAGAATTAATTGGTTCAAAATATTTAGACTTTTTAGCTAAAAACACAATTTTATATTTAATAATATCAATAGCTTTTTGGTATTCATTAACTAGTCTTGCCATTTGAGACAAATTAGAAACTAATTCATCATTCATGTTAACAGATGGATAAGATTTCAAAGCTGTTTCTTTAATCTTAATAGGCTTAGACTTCCAAGACTTATATTCATGTTTTTTAAAGAAGTTTTGAAGTTTGTCAATTCTAGTGTTTGAAATAATATCAGCATGAGGATAAGATTCAATAAATTCTAAGGCAACACTAGAATAAACCATATTTCCTTTAAATACTTCTTCATATTCAGGAAAACATAAATAAAGTAAATTTCTATATCTGTTTTTAATATTTACACAAAGTTCATCTAAAGCAAAGTACTGCCTAGACAAAGCATTTAAATCTAAATATAATTGATCAGGTTTAATATTTTCTTTAAAAGTATTAGACATAAATAAATTAACTAGATTAAAACAATCTTCTTTATCAGTTTTGGTTTTTCTTAAGTTTCTTTTCTGCATTTTTCCGTAAATAGGATTAATAACAAATACTTTAAAATTATTTTCTAAGAAAAATCTTTCAATAGGTCTATGATAAATACCAGTAGATTCCATTATTACAGAAATATTATCTAATTTAAATTTATTAATTCTATTAAGTAAATTAGTAAAATCATTAATAGAATGATTAACTTCGTATGGATCAATTAGAACTTCACCACTAGAACTAACTAAAGTAACCATACTTTTACCTTTAGCTACATCAATAGCTAAACAACTATGCATAAGCACCATCCTTTCATTCACGATTGAACTCTTTTTGCCTCTCACTCCTCATCACGCATGTTATATAAGATTAATAAATAATCCTCACATTCTAAAACTAGGATAATAAAAAGAAAAGAGCTAGGCCGTCACAAAAATGGATACTAAGACCCGTGGTATAATCTGCCTAAACTCAACCGCATAAATTTACTCTAGAAAGAGTAATAATATTATACTAGTAAACTGATAATTAGCAACTTCATCAATTTACTAAATACATTATACGTGGTATAATGTTTAATAAAGGAGTTGAAAAAATGAATAAAGAAAATAAAAGTGTAGTAATATTTTTAATAGTAATTGCTATATTATCATTAACAAATTTATTGAATATTAAAATTGATGGAGAAGTGTTAAAACTTTCTGGTATTTCAGTTATTGCTGGAGTAGTTGCTTTCTTTGTTACTAGAAAAACAAATAAAACAAAAGATGAAGGATTAAATATTAAAACTATATTTAAAGATTTTAAAGATCATCCTAAGTCAATTATATATGCATTATTACCATTTATATCAGTTATACTATGTACTATAATTGCAAATAAATTCATTCCAGAATTCACTAATCATTTAAAAGATAGAATTAATTTTGCCACATCAACTGATTTAATGAGAACTATTTTAACAATGGCAGTTCTTACTTTGGGAGAAGAAATAGCATGGAGAGGATTTTTTCAAAAGCAAACTTCTAAAAAAATACATTATATACTATCAATAATTGTAACATCTTTATTATTTGCATTAGGACATTATAGTGCAGGAAGTTTTATAATAGTAGCATATGATTTATTATTTGTATTTATTGATTCATCATTATTTGGATTAGTATTTAAAGAAACAGATAATGCATGGTGTAGTTGGATACCACATTTCTTAGCAGATGTTTTAGCATTATTCTTAATCTAAAATGATTGGAATATTAAGATATATAGAACGGATGAGAATCTGCTTTTATGTGGTATAATTAATTATAGGAAGTGATAATTATGAGGATTACAATTATTCAAGTTGATAATAATATTATAGGTATTGAGAATAGATTAAAAGCAATAGAAAAACAAATTGAACAAAATAAAGATACCGATTTTATTATTCTAACTGAATTATCAACTTCAGGATATATCCCTAATGAAAATATTTGGCAATATGCAGAAGATGGATGCTCAATTACAAAAAAATGGGCTACATTGATGGCTAAAAAATATAATATCTATATTGGTGCAGGTTGCATAGAAAAAGATGATAATGATTTTTATAATACTTATCTAATAGCAAATCCAAATGGAGTTTTAGGAACTGTAAGAAAATCAGAACCAGAATCTAATATTTTTAAAAGAGGAAAGTTTGGTCATATTATTAAAACTCCAATTGGTAATATTGCAGTTTCTATATGTTTTGATTCACATAAAAAACAATTATTCGATTCAATTAAAGATGAAGAAATTAGTTTAATACTAATGCCACATGCTTGGCCAATGGATGAAACAAGATATGATGAAGATAAGCAAAAAATAAATACATTGATAAACACATATGGGGAAGCTTTTAGATGCCCTGTGGTGTTTGCCAATGCTATTGGAGAAATAGAACCAATGGCTGGTTTTACTGGTAAGCTAATGAATCCTAGTAAATATAAACTAAATGGTCATTCATGTGTTTATTTAGATGGAAATATTATAAATATTGAAGATAGTAATGTTCTATCGTTTAAATGTGATTTGGAACAAAAAAAGAAAGCAAAGGATATTAAATTTTATGGAGAGTGGATTGATAAAGGATCTCCTCTATATAGAAACGTTGTTCTTCCATTAGATATAAGAAAAGGGATTAAACTATATAATAAAAGTAAAGAAAATGGGTTTAAAAGATGATCGGAAGATTAAGATATTCCGTTTGAAACTATCTTTAAGACAAGATAGTAACACACTACCAAGTCGGCATAATGCCAACTAGGAATAGTGTGCAAAGGGACACCCTTTTGAAACCCGATAAGCAACATTTCACAAACTATCGTAAGTGAATGTTGCTCTTTTTTATTTTGTCTTGCGACTTCATAAAAAAGAAAGAATACTATCGCCACTTCATGAGTAAACTCACAAAACGTGCCACGTATTCTTTAAATAAAAATAACCTAATATAACGAAAAGGTAAAAGGTTATTTTTTTATTTGAATTATTTATTATTCTTTAATAAATTTGCTGTATCTTTTTTAGCATTCCATACTGATAGATACATAAATAATTCAAATTCTAATGTCATAATAAATGCACCTATTATGACAAGATTATTTTTCATAACATTATGATTCAATGTATCAAATAATACAACTAAACATAATAATGTTCCGAAAAATACAACCAACAATGTTGTGCTATCATCAAAACTTCTTTTAATAGTTTTTGATTTATTCTTATCAATATCTAATCCTAATTTACTCCATGCATTTAGATCTAATATAAGACCAACTGCAAGTAAAGCTGTTGAAGCCCAGAACATATTTTTGAAATAATCACTTCCAATTACTTGTGATAATCCAAAACTTACTACAAAGAATATTGATAATAATATTACTGCTATTTTTAATATCTTACTATTTCGCATTTTTATTTCTCTCCTTTACTTTTAAACTTTGAATTAAATTAATAATTTCATTTTGTGTATTGATTTGATACTTTGTATCTTCAATAGTATTTTGTAATAACTCTCTTTCACTTTCTATTATGCTTTTATCATTTAACTTTTCTTCACAAGATAAAACTAACTTTTCTAGATTTTGTTTATTTCCTAAAACATTAACTTCAGCCTCATTAAGTTCATCTCCTTTTAATTTAGAATAATAATCTTTTATAAAAGGATTTAAAGGACTGACTTCTATACCTAGTCCAATCATATACATTAGATCACTATAATTAACATCTAATACATTACTTATCTTACGAAGTATTTTAGGACTAGGCTCTTTTCTAACACCCGATTCTATTTTAGAAAGTTCAGAGTTATTTATATTAGCCAATTTTGCAAGTTGTCTTTGCGAAAGATTAGCTTTTTCTCTAGCTTCGGTAATTACTTCACCGATATTTTTTTCTACCATAGAAATTCACCTCACACCATAATAATACACCTATTGGGTAAAAATGTCAACATTTTTTAATTTTTTGAGTAAAAGTGTTGACAATGATGTAATTAGCATGATATATTATATGTGTTTCCAAATGAACCCACTTTAAAATTAAATGGGTAACATAGAAAAAGAAAGGAGGAAGTCAAATGTATGAGATTAAAAAAGCAACTAGAATTAATTGATCCAAGAGTATGGAGAGATAAAAATATCAAGTTTGAAACAAAACTGATATACAAAATACTATGTGCAGAACAATCCCAAAGATGTGAATTCACAAGTATAAGCATTGGGAAAGTTCAAAAGAAATTGAGTATAACAAATGTTGGATTCAAAAAGAACCTACAAATACTAGAAGATAACAAATATATAAGGTTCAATGAATACAGCCGAGGATTATACACATACGAGATTTGTTAGAAAAGATTGAATCGCTAACAAATAAAGGTTCAGTAAATGTTCGTAGATTTATATTAGAACCTATCTTATAGAAATATAAGATGAACTAGTTTGAAGTAAAACATATTTCAAAGAACGAAATAAAAGAATAAAAGGGATTGAAATATGTTGTATGTATGTTTTACTTCAAGCAACCTATTAGTGAGATTTATCTCACACAGGGATTTTATTGTCATTATTAGTATGACTTGTAAGTAGTGGTTACAAGTTTTTTTATTGCCTAAAATTAAGAAAGGAGAATGATTTATGAATAACGATATAACAAATTTAAAGTATGTAGAAGTTCCAGTAGTAGTTTTATTAGATGAAGATTTATCTACTACTACTAAACTTTTAATGGGTTTAATAACTACTCTATCAATGCAAGAGGGTTTTTGTTTTGCTAGTAATAGATATTTAAGTAATCTTATGAAAGTATCTAGAAGAACAATTACTAGTTGCATAGCTTCATTAAGAAAGAAAAACTATATTAGAGTTGAAAGTGAACCTAATACTAGAAGAATATATTTAGCAAATATCTTCTAGAGTTTATAGCAAGATACTGCTAATCAGTATAGCGAGTATCTTCTAATATAATAAATAAGATAATAAATAATATTAATAAATAATATAAATTTAAATTTATTTAAATAATTTAAATCTTTAAAAAAAATTAAAATGAAAGGAATGATAAAAATGAAATATGATTTAAATGAAATAATTATATCTGGAACTATTAATAGTATTACAGATAATAAAAATGATTATATTAAGTTTGGTTTAACCACTCTTAAATATGATGAAAGAAAAGTTTTTGCTAGTTTTAATATCAACCGAAATCTTTATGAAATATATAAAGATTTTTTTGTTAAAGGAACAAAAGTATTTATAAAAGGTTATCTTAACTCTTATATTACCAATAATAAAATCCAAAGTTTTGTAACTGTGACTGATATAGCAAATAATCAAGATGAGATTATGACTGGTAGAAAAGGTCCTCATATAAGACTTGATCCAGACGGAGTTGAAGTTTGGGACGGAAAACGATGTGAAGCAATACCACCTACTGAAGAAGAACTTAAAGAAATGGAAGAATTATTAAAAGAATATCAATAGAAAGGTGTGATAATTTATGAAGAATAGTAATTTTTATAAACTATTACACATAGAATTCATTGTGGAGGAATAATCATGTATGACACATTAGAATTTTATGATAGTAATGGTTGTGATTTAAAAGAAGTTTTAAAAAGCTGTATATATAAATACTATATGGCTAATAAAAATTCATTAAAAGTATTTAAAACGGACGAAAAAAATAGTATAATTGATTCAACTAATAAAGTGAATGTGTTGTCTACTGAAAGGAGTTAAAAGTGTATAATAGATATGCAATAGACAATACGATTTTTAATATAGCCATTTATATAAGACTATCTCGTGAAGATGGTGATGATATGGAATCAGAAAGTGTCACTAATCAAAGAAGTCTATTAACTGGTTATTTAAAAGCACAGAATTTAGTTGCAGTTGATATTTATGTTGATGATGGTTATACAGGAACAAATTTTGAGCGTCCAGAGTTTAAAAGAATGTTAAATGACATTGAAAATGGAAAAATTAATATGGTTATAACAAAAGACTTATCAAGATTAGGTCGTGACCATGTTATGACTGGTTATTATGTTGAAACTTTTTTTCCACAAAATGATGTCAGATATATTGCCGTAAATGACGATATAGATACTTTTTATGAAACTAGTGGCTCAGACATGATGCCATTTAAATTAAGTATGAATGATATGTATGCAAAAGATATTTCTAAAAAAGTTCGTTCAAACTTACTTCAAATGAAAAAAGATGGTAAATTTTGTGGTAGTGCTCCATCTTATGGTTATATGAGAGATCCCGAAGATAAGCACAAATTAGTGCCAGATCCAGAAACCGCTCCTGTAGTAAAGAAGATATTTGATTTATATGTTGCTGGTTATGGTAGTTCACAAATTGCTGAAATCTTAACAAGAGAAGAATTGCCAACACCTATTATGTATAAATACTCTGGTGCTAAATTAAATAACTTTGACCATCCTGAAATATGGAAACACACATCAGTTAGTAATATCATCAAAAACAGAGTTTATGTTGGAGATTTAATCCAACACAGAGTTCAAAAAGTAAATTATAAGATTAAGAAGATGAAAAATGTTCCTGAAAGTGAATGGTGCATTAAAGAGAATGCTCATGAACCACTTATTGATAGAAAGACATTTGAAATAGCACAATCTATTAAAGATTCTTCTAATAATTATAATCCTGAACGAAGAAATGTTGATTATGTCCTATCTGATTTAGTTTATTGTAAAGACTGTGGTGCTAGAATGAGTATTAGTTATGATAAAAAAAGAGATAGAGTTACAATGAATTGTAATAACTATCGTAAGTTTAGTAAGTATGATATATGTTTTTCTCATTATATTAACTATACTAAATTAGAAAATACTGTCTATAACAAATTAAGCACTATGGCTAATCAATATATTAATGATAAAGATGAATTTGAAAATATCATCAAAAATCAATATGTTGATCCTAAACAAGATAAACTAAAAAAGATTGATGAACTTAACTTAAAGATAGCTGAATTAAAAAGAAAACAAGACTCTTTATATGATGATAAGTTTAATAATATTATAAGTGTAGAAACTTATCAAAGATTATTTAAAACTACTGAAGAAGATATTAAAACTGCAAACGAAAAATTAGAAAAATTAAAAGAAGAAATTTCTAGTATAAATGAAGATTCCTCTTGTTATGTTGAATATTTAGATATAATTAAAAGTTTTCTTGATATGAAAAATCCAACAAGAGAAATTATGAATAGATTAATTGATAAGATATATGTAACAAAAGATAAAAAACTAGAAATTCATTATAGAATTAAAAAAAGTGAAGTATTAGTATAGGAAAAATACAGGTTGCTTTTGAGCAATTTTTAAAAAGACTTATGGGTATCACGAAAACAGGTCATACTGGTATGATGAAGAGATACCATTTATAGAAGCCGCTGAAATTGGTACTGAGAAAGTAATTAAAGACCACTCTACTATTGGTATTGTAGTAACAACAGATGGATCTATTGGAGAATTTAATAGAGCTGACTATTTGGAAGCTGAAGAAAGAGTTTTAAAAGAATTAAAAAGTATTAATAAACCTTTTATAGTTGTATTAAATACTACACATCCTACTCTTCCTGAAACAGAAAGACTTGCAGAAGGAATAAAGGAAGAATGGGATGTTCCAGTAATACCAATGAATGTAGACAACATGACAGAAATAGATATGTATAAAATACTAAGAGAAGCACTATATGAATTTCCAGTAATGGAAATAAAAGTAAATATGCCTGAATGGATAGCAATATTAGATTCAAAAAACACTCTAAAAAGAAAATATATAGAACAAATAAAGGAAAGTATAACAGAAGTAGATAAACTAAGAGATGTTGAAAAAATAACTAATCATTTCTTAAATACAGAAGAAATAGAAAAGGCATACATATCTAATGTAGATCCAAAATCAGGTACTATTACAATAAACATAACAGCACCTAATAAACTTTATAATAAAACTTTATCTGAAATAATTAACATCGACGTAAAAAACAAGGCCGACCTATTAAAGTTATTTCAAGACTTCTCAATAGCTAAAAGAGAATATGATAATATTAAATATGCACTTAAAATGGTAAAACAAACTGGATATGGAGTAGCTGTACCATCACTAGAAGATATGAAACTTGAAAAACCCGAAATAATTAAACAGGGTCCAAGATATGGTGTTAAACTTAAGGCCATAGCTCCATCAATTCATATGATTAAAGTCGATGTAGAAAGTACATTTGAACCTATTATAGGAAGTGAAGTACAAAGTAAAGAACTAATAGATTATTTAATGAGAGATTATAAAAAAGAACCTTCATCAATATGGCAAAGTGAAATATTTGGAAGAAGTTTAGATAACATAGTTCAAGAAGGAATCCAATCAAAAATAAATCTTATGCCAGATAACATAAGATTTAAACTTCAACAAACTTTATCTAAAATAGTTAACAAAGGTTCAAATAACATGATAGCTATTGTAATATAAGAGGAAAACCTCTTTTTTTATTTTATTTCCTCTTCTAAAACTAAATCACCAAATTCAATTAAAGAAAGATAATTATTTATATCAGATGTATTTACATAACAATAATCATTATATAAAAAATAATTCTTATCTTTAACAAATGAATAATCATTAATTCTTAAATAAAATTTTTTATTTAAGAGAACTACTATTTTTAAATCAAAATCATTACTACTATAAGTATCATTATCAAGCAATATTGTATATATAATAACACCTACTTCATTAGGATAAACTTTAACTCTATATAAACCTTTCAAATATATATGATAGTTCTTTTTTATATCATCAAAAACATCATTTATTTTATCAATTATTTCATCTTTATCTTCCCAATTTATATCATTAAAATAATTATTTTGTAGAAAAATTCTAAATCCATCATCTATAATTTCAACTTTCATACTATCACCTAAAGTATAATATGAAAAAAGACTTAAAGAGTTTCTATCATTAAGCCTTCTATTTTTTTTAGTACTTCTTCTCTACCAAGTTTATTAACACTTGAGAATACAATTATATCATCCCCAACAACTAAATCAAATGTATTCATAATTTGTTTTAAACATTTTTCTTTTTTACTTCCACCAACTTTATCTGCCTTAGTAGCAACTATAGTTACTGGAAGATTATAATATTTTAAAAAATTATACATTAATAAATCATCTTCTGTTGGTTTTATTCTAAAATCAACAAGTAAGAATACTCTTTTTAGTTGTTTTCTAGTTTCTAAGTATTCTTCTATCATTTTACCAAACTTACTTTGAGTTTTCTTATCAACATTAGCATATCCATATCCAGGAACATCTATTAAATAAAAAGTATCATTTATTTTATAAAAGTTAAGTGTTTGAGTTTTTCCTGGTCTAGATGATGTATGTGCAAGATTCTTTCTATTAAGAAGAGTATTTATAAAACTACTTTTTCCAACATTACTACGTCCAACAAGTAAAAACTCTGGATTATCTAAAATTGGATACTGACTTCTACGAGTTGCTAAAACTTCTAAGTCACAACTTTTAATTGTCATTTTCTTCCTCCAATCTATTTTCTTTTATGTATTGCTCACAAACTCTATCAAGTTCATTCATTATTATATGAGCTTCTTCAAATGTCTGTGTTCTAACACCACTAGCCATCTTATGTCCACCACCATTATGTGCTTCAGCAACCTTATTAATAGCCGGTCCACGAGATCTAATTGATATCCTAATTAGTCCACTCTTAACATCTTCTGTTATTGTAGCCCAAACAAGTATTTCATTTATAAAATTGAAATCATTTATCATATTTCCAGGTGCAGCACTATCAACTTTATACTTATTAATAATATCATCAGTAATATCTATATAAGCAACACCATTATCAGTAAGAACTAAATTTTCAGAAATATATCCTTGAAATTTTACTTCGTTAAGAGGTCTTAAATACATCTTCTGATATAACTCTTTTATATCAAATTTATATTTATCTAAATAAATTGATACAAGATTAAATGTTCTAGGTCCACATGTATTAAATAAGAAACGATTTGAATCACTAATTAATCCATAATACATTGTCTCAGCAATTTCTTTATTACATTCAAGTTTAGTATTTAAAATTAAATCCATAATAATTTCACACGCACTACAAGCAGTATCTTGTATACACTCAAGTCCACCAAAAGATTCAATAAATGGATGATGGTCAATTTTAATAACAAAATCAAAATTGTCAGGAATAGCCCCATCTATTCTTTTCTTATCAGGAACATCTACTGTAATTAATAAAGTTTTATCTTTATCATACTCTTCTAATTTATCAAGTTTGCCAATATAAGAAAACTTACTACTCCCATTTCCTATAGCGTATACATTTTTTTCAGGAAAAGTAAGTTTTATTGAATCTCTAAGAGCAACTTGACTAGCCATAGCATCAGGATCAACTCCTATATGTCTAGCAATAACTATATTATTATATTTCTTTATGTACTTATAAATCTCTTTGTACATTTATATCACACCATTCTAATTAACTATTCTTTGCAAGAAATAAAGTGTCTCGTGCTATCATTAACTCCTCATTAGTAGGAACTACATAAACACCTATAGCAGAATCATCTGTACTTATTTTAGCAAATTCTCCAAAAGCTTTATTAGCATCTAAATCAATCTTAACTCCTAAGCAAGCTAAGTTTTCACAAATCTTTCTTCTTGTAGGTGCACTCTTTTCACCCATACCAGCAGTAAAGCAAATTACATCTGCTCCGCCTAAAAGAACATAATATTGAGCAATATAGTTTGTAACAGCTCTACAATATTTATTAAATGCTAGCAAACATTGTTCATCACCATTATTCATTCCCTCAACTATATCTCTCATATCACTACTTTTTTCACTCATACCTAAAAGTCCTGATTGTTTATTTAATACATCAATGGCTTCTCCAATATTTAGTCCATCTTTTTCCATTACATAAGGAAGAATTGAAGGATCAATATCTCCAGTACGAGTTCCCATTATTATTCCAGCAAGTGGTGTAAATCCCATGGATGTATCAACACATTTTCCATCTTTAATAGCGCTAACACTTCCACCACTACCAATATGACATACAATAATTCTTAAATCATCTCTTCCAAGAACTCTACTAATTTCTTCACTAACATATCTATGTGAAGTACCATGAGCTCCATATTTTCTAACCTTATAGTCTCTATACCATCTCATTGGAGTTGGATATATATATTGTTCTTTATCCATTGTTTGATGGAATGTAGTATCAAATACACAAGCCATTGGTGTATTAGGAAGAACACTTCTAAATGCTTTTACAGCTGTTGCTTGAGCAAAATTGTGAAGTGGAGCGAAATCTCTAATTGAAATAATATCTTCAATTACTTGATCATCTACCAAAACACTCTTATCAAATTTTTCTCCTCCAGCAGTAATTCTATGACCTATACCATCTATTTCTTCTAAAGATTTAATAATTTCAAGTGAAATTAACTTATCCATTAAAATCTTAACAGCATCTTCATGGTTTTCCATATCGATAGATTGTTCAATTTTTTCTCCATTATACTTTATTTCATAACAACCATTATCGATACCAATTCTTTCAAATAATCCAGTAGCAATTACTTCTTCATTATCCATGTTGAATAAACTAAACTTAAGTGAACTACTTCCAGCATTAATTGACATAATTTTCATAATATAACCTCTTTCCTATAAACAATATATATTATAACAATTTTTTCTTAGTATTTCAACAAATGAGCTATAAAACATTTTTATATTCATCAAAAAAAGTTTAATAACCTTTATCCCTAAGATAAGTTATTAAACTTTCTTGTATCATTAACACATTGTTATAAACTTTTACTAAATTATCCGATTCATTATCTGATGATCCTTCAGTATATGAAACTAATTCATTACTATTAGGATTGCTTTCAAATTGTAAAACAATATCAAGTATTTTTTTAGTTTTATCAAGTTCTTCAAACAATTCACGTCTTTTACTATCAACATCTAAATCACAATATTTAGAAATTAGCACTTCATAATCCTTATTATCCATAACTATCACCTATTTCAAATCCTGTAATTTTGTCATTCTTTCATTTACCATATTTCTATAGTTTTCTTTTGCTTCTTCAAAACTAATATCTGATTCAACAACAACATCCTTTTTAAAAATATCTTCAAGTAATTTTTTCTTTGGATCAGCCTGTCCAAATTTAGTAAAATCAATCTCTTCATCTTCAATACTATCAAGTGTTTGATTAATCAAATCCTTATCATCATTTTCAACATAAGTACCGTTTTCTTTTTGTTTTTGAATCATCTTTTCTCTATAATTTGCTTGATAAATTTTCTGATTACAATAATTTCTGATACAAACATCAAGTCCAGCAGCAATACCTTCTTTATTTATTTCTAAAGCAAGATTACTTCCAACTTTAGCATAATTATCATCAGGAGCAACCTTTCCATCAATACTTTTAGAAAGAGCAACCAACTTAGATTTTCTAACTAATGAGTCTGCAATTTCAACCTTAGCAATTAAAGCCCTAGTAACTTGCTTATTAATATCATCAATTAATGCTGCAAACTCGTCCATAGTAAGTCTATTTAAATCATCAATAGTTACAGCATCTACTATTTGAGCAAAAAAACTTTCAAGTGGTTCAGTCTTAATTCCCCTACTTTTAAGTTCTTCTATTACAATATCAAAACCAGCAGATTTTACGGCATCCGCTTTTAGTTCTGATTCTCTTATCTGTTGCTTATAGCTAGTAATAACAATATCTTCCATAATAGCACCCTACTTTATTCTTTTTATATCTAGTATAATTATAATATTTTAAGCATGCAAAGTCAAAGAAATTCTTATCTAAAATTCAGCTTAATTATGTCCTTAGAATTAGTAACTGAATATGCCTCATTTGACGTCTTATCAATACCAATACTCGTAAAACTATAATCACTAGATAACTTTTTAAACTCTTTTCCTATATTTTTAATATCTATAATTGAAACAATATTATTATTTGTATAATAAATATCCCCAGAATTTGTTAATAAAAAATAAACAGCATCATCGCAATTAGACGTATAAGTAATACTACCAATACTTTTAATATCACTAATACTATCCAAAGAATAGTTTTCAAAAGTATCTTCATTAATTATATAGACTTTTCCACTATCCAATTTTAAAGTATAATTTACATTTTTACTTTTTGAATCACATCCTAAATTTGATATAGTTGGTTCATTAAAATTAGCAATTACAACATCAGAATTTTGAACAATTTCAATTCTTTGATCACCAGTTAAATTACTTGTAGTAGATTCTTTTATAGTATTTTTTTCAGTACTTTTTTCACAACCAACACATATTAAAATAGTAAAAATAAAGAAAAGAAAAGTTTTATAAAAATTTTTCATATTATCACCCCTATTATTAATTATAGTTTAATTTACAAAAAAAAGATAGGCCTAAAAGCCTATCGAGTAAGTTATCTAATTATTATTTGTTAGTATAACTTCCACTAACTTGGTTTAATCCATTTTGTACTAATCTACGAGTAATTTCACCACCAACTGAACCATTAGCACGGCTAGTAGCGTCAGCTCCTAAGTTAACACCAAATTCATTAGCTATTTCGTATTTCATTTTATCAATAGCTTGTTTAGCACCAGGAACTTGCATCTTCATTGAAGAATAACCTCTTGTTGTCATATAGTTTTTCACCTCCTACACTAATATCATGGTTAGAAGGATGAAAAATAATACTAATTTTTTTTTGGTAAATTATAGCAATTCATTAATATCTTCTACATCGGTAATCTTAATAGTTTGAATATTTTTAACTGCTTCTTCTAACATAGGATAATAATCAAACTTTTCTTCCATCTTTATACATCTTTCTTTATCAGGATTAATTACTGGATGTTTTGGTACAAACACAGTACAACAATCTTCGTAAGGTAAAATACTAATATCATAAGTATCTATTTTTTTAGCTATATCAATTATTTCAAGTTTATCAAGACAAGCAACTGGTCTAATAACTGGAATATTGGTTACACTATTAATGGTGTTCATACTAACTAAAGTCTGACTAGCAACTTGACCAATACTTTCACCATTAATAATTACATATGAATTATATTTATTACATAACATATCCATTATTCTATACATCATTCTTCTCATTATTGTAATTACATAATCATGATCACATTTCTTATAAATTTCTTCTTGAATTTTAGTGAAATTTACAATATGTAAATTAATGTTATCAGTATAGTTAACCATTTTTTTAACTAAAGATATAACTTTTTCTCTTGCTTCTAAACTTGTATGAGGAATTGCTTCAAAATAAACGCAATCAACCTTTATGCCACGTTTTAAAGCTAAATAACCAGCAACTGGAGAATCAATTCCACCACTTAACATTAATAAACCACGAGGTTGTGACCCAACAGGATATCCTCCTGCTCCTTTAAATGAATTTAAATAAATAAAACTTTCTTTTTGTCTTACTTCAACAGTAACAAGAATTTCAGGATTATGAACATCTACAGAAATATTGTTAATACTTCTTAAAATTGAAGATCCAAGCACTTTACAAAAAGCTGGACTATCATATTCAAAACTCTTATCACTTCTTTTGACTTCTACTTTAAAAGTTTTAAAACTAATATCATTTAAAATAGATAAAACATTTTTTGTGATATCTTGAGTATTAGTATCTGCAATATATGCAATATGATACATTTGAATACCAAAAATATTTTTTAAAGTACTAGTAATTTCATTTAAATCTTTATCTTCAAAATAAATATACATTCTTCCTAAATCTTTTTTTATATTAACATTAAATTTATTTAATTTATGTTCAATATTTTGAGTTAAAGTTTTTACAAAAAAATTTCTATTTCCTTTCTTAGTAGAAAGTTCACCATATCTAACAAGTATTACTCTATTCATAATAACCTCCAAAACTGATAATAATTATATCAAAATACAAAAAGAAAAGAAAGTAATATTTACTTTCTTATTCAAGAACTACTCCACATCCAAATGACTTTTTCTTTTCTTTAACAGGAACTAATTTTTTATTATCATTTATATGTTTTTTTAAATCTAAATAAAGACTTCTATAATCATCCATTTTTTGTTCATAGTCTCCATAAAAATCCATATATCCTATATTATAAGCACTAACTAGTTGGTGTTGAATCGAAAGTTGAGTATGTTCTTTTGATGCATCTTCATATAATTTAGAAAATTTTCTATAGCTTGGGCAAGTAGATAAAACTTCATTAAATTGAGAGTCAAACGAAGAATCTCCTTCAAAAACACTGTTATAATCATTTAAAACTTCTTCTCTATCTAATAAAGATTTTGACAATAATTCTTTATATTTATCAACTTCTTGTTGATGTAATTTTTCTTTATTATGTTCATCTGCAAAAAGAAATCCTGAATAAAAATCTATTTCTCTTTTATAATCATCTATTCTTGCATCAATAAATCCAAGCATCACAGCGAAAAAATAAAATTTTTGAACATACTCATCTTGCCATAAAAAGCCTGATGTAGTAGTATTTCCATATTTATCCATTTCTATTTTTGCTCTTGTTTTAATTGTATCTATTTCTTTTAAACAACTTTGAGCCTTTCCTATAATTTCCATCATATCATTCTCAGTATATTTTGTATCTCTATTAAACTTTTTTTGAAAAAGTAGCGAAGCATTTTGATATGATTTTTTATCCCAAGTATTCATAATATTACAATCTTTTATTAACATAATTACATCTCCTTGAAAAACTATTATATATTATAAATTTAAAAAGTCAAAAAAAAAATGATACATCTAGTATCATTTCAGACTGTTGACAAA
>DLOU01000067.1 GCA_002477275.1 Caryophanales bacterium UBA7476 | reverse complement strand
TTTGTCAACAGTCTGAGAGACTAATTAAATGATTAGTCTCTTTATTATTAATTTTTTCTATATGTTTTATCGAATTTTTGAATAATTAAAATATACTGTACTATTATATAATATTTGTAGTTTGGAGTGATTATATGCAAAGTATACCAGGTTCATTAAAACGAATTATAGAAAAAAATCCGATTTTGGAACATACCGTTAGGGGATTACCAAATTTAGGTGAAAACTTAGTTGATGGTCAATTTTCCAGAGAAGTTAGTAAAATTTATGATGCATTTGAATTATATGGCAATGATTTATATGAACTTGAAAATGAAAAAATTAAAAATATTTCTTCAAGATCACTTGGTGGTGGAAGTCCAATGAGAACATTTTCATTTCCTTTATGTAAAGAAGAGCTAATTAAAATAATTGATAGCGATGAGTTATCAGATTATCCTATGGCTGCAGGTGATGAAGAGTCAAGAAAAATAATTTTAGAATATTTAAAACAAGAAGGATTTAAGAGTAATAGTGGGTTATCAAAAGATAATATTATCTTTACGGTTTCCTCTACACATGCATTTAATATTATTTCAAGTATTATTGCTAGACCACATGATGTAATATTAATGACAGGCCCTAATTATGGTTTATTTACTTTTGTTCCTGAACGAATTTCTGGAGCAACTGTTGAGATTTTGCCATTATCCGAAGAAGATAATTGGTATGTTAATCCACAAAAATTATCAAAAAGAATTGATGAAATTAATGCAGATTTAAAAGCTAAATATGGTGAATCTTTGGGATACACACCAAAAGTTGTTGCATTTTTAAATGAAAATCCACATAATCCTTTAGGAAAAGTAATGAATGAGAATAATAAAGAAATACTTGAAGGTATTGGGAATGTGTGTTTATCAAAAGGTGTATTTGTTATAGATGATCTGATATATAGAGATTTAACTTATGACAGAGATAATTTAGCAAAGCCAATGGCTTCTTATGAAAAATTCTTTGATAATACAATAACCATAACTGGATTATCAAAGTCTTATGGTTTAGCATCAATTAGATCTGGTATGGTAGTTGCAAACGAAATAATAATTAGAGCTATACGAAATAAAATTTTTCAAACAATGGATTCTTCACCAGTATTGCAAGGTAGAGCTTTAGCTGGTGCATTTAATGCATCTGAAAGACGAAAAAAAGAATATAATAATTATTTTAACCCAATTATTGAGGAATATAAATATCGTTTAGAATTATTGAAAGCATTAATTAATGGTATAGATTTTATTGAAGATAGTAACTTAAAGGCACAAATAGAAAATGATATAAGAAATTATGCTTATGGTTATAACATAAGTCAAATTTTAGACGGAATACCAAATGTCGATTTTGTAAATGGAACAATACCTGATTCTGGATTTTTTGAAATGTTAGATTTTACAGGATTAAAAAACAAAGTCGCTGAAAATGGTAGAGTAATTAGTGATGAAAAAGAATTGCTTAAATATATGTATGAACAAGAAAAAATTAAACTTATTTTAGGACAATCAATATCATGGCCAAATAAGGAACAACTTATAGGAAGAGTTACTACTGCACTTCCAAGAGAAGATTTAGTTGAACATTTTGGTGCAATGAATAAATGTTTAAGGAAGTTGAAATAAAATGAAAAACGTTGGAATTATATCTTGCGATAAGTGGATGAATAAAATTACTGAAGATTTATTATTAAAGCAAGAATTAATGAATAATAATATAAATGCGGAAATTATTTCGTGGGAAGACATGACAATTGATTATTCAAAATTTGATTGCTTAATATTGCGTTCAGCATGGGGGTATCAAGATAAATATTTAGAATTTAAAGAATGGTTACAAATGATAAAAAATAAAAATATTTTATTATTAAACTATCCAGATATTATTATTAATAATATTCAAAAAAATAAACAATTTAATATTTTGAAAAAAAATAATATTCCATTCATTACTACTAGTTTTGTATATAATGAAGATGATTTATTAGAAAGACTTGCTTTAAATCCTTTAACAGTTATTAAACCAATAATATCTGGAAGTGGAAAAAATACATATTTAATAAATCAAAAAGATTTATCAAATTTAAGAAATATATTAAATGGATTAAAAAATATTTTTATCCAGAATGATAATGGAATAATGATACAACCATATTTTAATGGTATAGAAAATGGTGAGTATGCTTGTATTTTTATTGATGGTATAAATACTCATAACATGTTAAGATTCCCAGGTGTCTTTTCAGAAAAAAAACGACCAATATATTTGTCAAGTGTACCAAATTGTGTTAAAAAAATAGCAAATGATGTATCGAAACTAGAGGAATTTTCAGGTTATTTATATATGCGAGTTGATATAGTATTACAAGATGGTAATCCAATAATTATGGAAGTTGAATTAGCAGAACCAGATTTGCTGTTTAAGCATATTGAAAATGATAGCGTTAGAAATCAAGGAATAAAAATGCTATCAAAAAGTATAGTTAGGAGAATAAAATAATGAAAACTTTATTATATTTTGAGGAATATGAATCTGATCTTTCAAAAGCATTGAGAAAAAGAAAAGATATTAATGTCTTATTTATTAGGACTGATAAAAATATAAGATTTTTTAGTAATGAGTATTTAGAAAAACACAAAGATTATTATCAATTCTTCTATGATAATGATTTTGATATGGAAATTCATAAATTTAAAAATTGGTTAAATTATAAAAAGATTAAAATAGATTATTTTTTAAATGATTCTGAATTTTATATGGAATATTCGAATAAAATTGCTGAGAAGCTTGGATTAGAGTGTTTAAGTTCTGAGCAAGTAAAATGGGTAAGAGATAAAGTTGCTATGAAAGATAAATTTAATCAAATAGGATTAAGAACAGTTGATTATCAAATTGTTACTTCTAAAAATGATATTTTGAAATTTATGAAAAAACGCGTAGGAGAACCGATTATATTTAAGCCAAGAGATTTAATGAATAGTAAAAATGTATTTAAGATAGATTCTCCAAGCGATTTGAATCAAATAGACTTAAACTTAGAATGTGGAAAATATATGGTTGAATCATATTGCTATGATCAAGAATGGTCAATAGAAAGTCTAGTTCAAGATGGTATAGTACTTGACTCTTATGTAACTTATATACCAAATAGAACTCTATGGGCAGCAATAGATAATAGATTAAATTGTCATATGACAGTTCCAAGAATACCTAAATACTTTAAGTTTATTCCAAAAGAATTTATTCAAAAAATAGTAGATGGTATGAATTTAAAAAATGGTGCGATGACAATAGAAGTATTCATAGATAAAGAAGGGAATGTGATGCCTAGTGAATTAGGATGGCGTTTACCTGGATGTCAAGCAACAAAAAATCACAGTAGATCCTATGGATTTGATATGTGCGATTCATTGATTGATATAGCAATTCATAAAAAAGTTGATTTGAAATATAGAAATGAAATTATTAGTATAGGCGATTTATATCTTCCTAATAAATCAGGCTTAATTGAAAAAATAACATCATTAGAAAAATTATTGGAAATGGACGGTGTAATCGATGGTGAAATGTTTGTTAAAACTGGAGATTATCAAGAAAAACGAAGAGTTGGCAATGATGCATCTGGTTGGGTTCAAGTTTCAGGTAAAAATGAATTTGATACCTTAAGAAAGATGCAAGCTGTTTATGATGCTTTTGAAATAGTATCATCAAATGATGTGGGAGGGAAAAAATATGTTAAAAAGATTTAGTAAATATTTATTAGTAATTATATCTATCATATTAATAACAGCTGGTTGTTCAAATAAACTAAATATTATAAGCAATAAGGATGATTTAAATAATAAAAATATAGGTGTATATACAGGGTCAGAATATGACACCATTGCACAAGATAACATAGAAAATCCTAAAATATTATATTATAACAGTTATAGCGATCAAATATCTGCTTTAAAATCTGGTAAGATAGATGGTTTCTTAACCGATGAACCTTTATCTAAAGAAATAATAAAAGAAAATAAAGATTTAAGAATATTAAAAGAGAAATTAACAGAGGATAGTTATGCATTTGCTATTAATCCATCAAAAAGTAATTTACAGGATGAGATTAATAAAGAATTAGTTAAGATGAATAAAAATGGTAAATTAAAAACATTTGAGGATAAATGGATGGGTAATGATGAAAGTAAGAAAGAATTAGAAGTTTATCATTATGATGATTCAAAAGGTGTGGTTAAATTCGCTACAGTATCTGGTTCAGCACCATTTGCTTATATAAAAAATAATAAAATAGTAGGATATGATATTGATGTAATTAGTTATATTTGTAAAGAATTAGGCTATAAATTGGAAGTTATAGAAATGTCATTTGATGGAATAATACCAGCATTAAAATCAGGAAAGGTAGATGTAGCTGGATGTTCGATTATAGTTACTGAAGAAAGAAAAAAATCTGTTTTATTTTCAGAACCGGATTATACTGGTGGAATTGTAGTAGTTGTTAGAGGAAAAAATGAAAAACAAAACTAAATTTATAAAGTACTTCATTATATTATTTCTTATACTAATAGTTACATTTATTAGCAAAGATGTAATTATTGATTTCTTTAAAGATATTAGTGATAGTTTTAATCGAACAGTAATTGTTGAGGAAAGATATTTTTTATTTTTTAAAGGATTAAAATCAACTCTATTAATTTCATTCTTATCAATTGTATTTGGCACATTATTAGGATTAATTTTGTTCTTGTTACAAAAATCAAAGATAAGGTTTTTAAATATATTATCATATATAATAGTACGATTTTTGCAGGGGGTTCCAGTAACAGTATTATTATTAACATTCTATTTTGGGATATTTGGAGATATAAGTGTAGCGCCTATTTTAGTTGCAATTATAACATTCTCAATATATTTTTCTGCATATGTTTCGGAGATTGTAAAAGGAGCTTTTTTATCAATTAATAGAACACAAATTGATTCTGCTTATGCTTTGGGCTTTACTAAAATTCAAACAGTTAAATATATAATTATTCCTCAAGTACTTTCGTATGTAATACCAGTTTATAAAAATGAAAGTGTTTCATTAATAAAATCAACTTCTATAGCTGGCTATATATCTGTAATCGAATTAACTAAAGCAACTGATATCATAAGAAATAGGACTTATGAAGCATTTTTTCCATTAATCTTTACAGCACTTATATATTTTATAATTTGTTATGCATTTTGTAAGATATTGGATTTAGTATATAAAAAAATTAATCCAAGGGTGGTGAAGAAATCATGAAAAAAGATTGCATATTAGAATTTGAAAATGTTACTAAATACTATGGCAGTGAATTGGTATTTAATAACGTTAATTTAAAGATAAAAAAGGGAGAAGTGATTTCTTTAGTAGGAAAAAGTGGAAGTGGAAAGAGTACTTTATTAAAGTGTATAAATCGTTTAGAAGGTATCAATGCTGGTAAAATAAAGTTTAAGGGAATGGATATATCAGAAATATCTCTTGTAGAATTAAGACAAAAAATTGGTATAGTATTCCAAGATTATAATTTATTTGAACACTTAACTGTATTAGATAATCTTACAATAGGTTTAATTAAAATAAAGGGTTATTCTAAAAAAGAGAGTATTCATAAAGCTTTAAATGTTTTAAAAAAGGTGGATTTGGCTGATAAAATGGATAAATATCCAGATGAATTATCTGGAGGTCAAAAACAAAGAGTTGCAATTGCTAGAACTCTATTAATGGAACCAGATATTATTTTATTAGATGAACCTACAAGTGCTTTAGATAAAGAGATGAAGGATAGCGTATTAGAATTAATTAATGAACTTGTTGATGAAGATATGACTTTAATTGTAGTATCACATGAAGATGAATTTATAAATAAAGTGTCAGATAGAATATTTAGTTTTAATAAACATACTTTATTGGAGAAGAAAAATGTATAGTATCAATAGATATAAGATTATAAAAAAATTCCCATTAGGCGGTTCATCTGTTCAAAAATATATTGTTGAAAAAGATAATAGGATATTCTTGTTAAGATTATATGATATTCGATTTATGGATGGTAGATATAGAGCTTTCAATAACATTAGAATTTTACATGATAATGGAATAGCTGTTCCTGAAATATATGATTTTGGAGAACTTTCTGATAATAAACATGGTTATGCTGTTATGGATTGGATTGATGGAGTTTCTTTAGATAATTTATTATCTGATGATAGTTTAATTAACAAATATGGAAAAATAATGGCAGAAGAACTATTTAAAATGCATAATATAGATACAAAAGAAAAAATAGATATATTTGACAAGTTTATAAAGTCGTTTAATAAGAAAATAAATAAATTGAAAGACATTAATATAGATTATACATCTTCTGTTCTAGAATCATTTGTTTTAGATAATAGTAAAATTTTAAAAGAATTAGATACAAGTATTATACATGGTGATTTTCATCCTGGAAATATAGTAGTAAATGATAGTAAGGTTTGCTTTATAGATTTAGATGTATGTAAGAATGACTTTGCTTGGATAGATTTATCTACAAATGCTTGTAATTTAGATTATCCTAAGTTTTATACAACTTTAATAAATGAATACTTTAATAATAATGTTCCAAATGATTTTTGGCTAATATATAATCTATACGGTTCATTATATTGCTTAGATTATATACTTTATTGTAGTAGAATGGATAATAAAACACTTGAAGATGGTACTACAGTCTTAAAAAAATTTTTAGATTATTCAGATGGATTTAGTTCATTGAAACCTAAGTGGTTTGATAATAGTAAGATTTTAAGAAAGGAAAAATAGATATGAGAGAATTAAAAAAATATGAAGGAAATAGAGTTATATTAATGGCTTGTTCAAAATGTAATGTTGCTTGCAAGCATTGTTACATAGGATATACTGGAAATAGAACTCCAGAAGAACTAAAAATATTAGCAGAATATTATAAAAATAAATATAAATTGGTAAGAATAGATGGCGCTGAACCACTTGTTGACTTGGGATATTTACCTTCTTACAAAATAGTTGGACAAGATTGGATTATGACAAATGGGCTTAGAATATTTCAGGAACCTGAGATAATAAACTTCTTGTTGGAAAATGGAATCAATAACGTATTTATGTCTTATCATTTTGAAATACAAGATAGCTTAAATGGTATTACCAATGAGATGTTAAACACAGTTATTAAAATGCTAAGAGAAAAAGGACTTAGAGTTGTTCTAATGACAACAATAACAAATAAAAATGCAAAAGATACTTTGCAAATATGTGATAACGCATATCAACTAGGTGCATCTGGAATTGAATTTAATAAAATATTTATTCAAGGAAGAGCTAAAAATTTATCTAATATAGGATTAGTAAAGGAAGATTATGATAGTTTCTTTACTCAATTAAAGCAAGCCAGAGATAAATATGATATAAATGATTTTGAAGTAAGAAGAAGTGGAACTTTTGGTTGTGATACTGTTAATAAACCAAATAATTTCAGATGTAGTGCTGGTGTAAAAAAAGTTTGTATTACACCTGATGATAAAGTTTATGGATGTACATGTATTTGTAAACCTGGTTATGAAGTTGGAGAAATAATTGATGGTGAAATATATATATATTCAGATTTTGAAAATGATCGCACATGGTGTTTAGGTGATAAAATGGGTGAACTAGGCATCGAAAACATTCAGGATCTTAATAATCCAAAAATAAAGAGTTTGGTTAGAAAGATTTAATATGAATAAGAATGAATTAAATAATATACTAAAAAAGTACTATTCTTTTAGCGATGTAGCTATGAGTAAATTGAATATAGATGATAATCAACATTTTGATTTAGTAATTGTTTCACCAACTTGGAAACCACATTTTGTATTTAACGAAGAATATAGTATTGAAAATTTGAAAATAGGAAGTACCTCTACATTTATTTTGTATTATAATAATAAAAAAATATTATTTATTAAGACTGGAAAAGGAGCACCAAATATGTTTGATAATTTACTACTATTGCGAAATATCGATGCACCATATATATTTTTAGGCTCTGCTGGTTCTTTGAGTGAAAATGTTCATGAGGGAGATATTTTTATACCATATTATTCTATTTCAGGTGATGGGGCATCATTATATTTTGAAAAGAAAATGGATACTGCTAATTTTTTTAATAAAATATTTTTTAGCACTGAAATCAAACAACATATCGAGAGTGTTTTAAAAAATAGTAATTTTTCGTATAAAACTGGTGGAATTTATTCAACAGATACATTAATTGGCGAGTATTATCATATGCAAGAAATAATGAAATTTGGTGCATCTTGCATTGAACAAGAAACTGCTTCATTTGGTAAATGTATGAAAATTATGGAAAAAGAAGGGTTTCCAATTTTAGTGATATCTGATTCATTAATTACTGGTACAAACTATTATGAGCCAATCGAGAATAAGCAAGAATATCTTTTGACTAGAACGAAAAAATTACAAAAAATAATTAGTAATTTTTAGGAGACCAACTATGA
>DLOU01000056.1 GCA_002477275.1 Caryophanales bacterium UBA7476 | reverse complement strand
CTTTCCTTATAAATAAAAAAGTAGCAATAACTGATGTGAACCCCAAATAGGAGACATCAATAAAAAAATAGAAAATCAAGGGCGAACGAAGTGAGTTCATCTAGACCCTTGATTTTTGTTATGTAATTATAATATTTCTTCAAACAAAGCTTGTCTTTGTTTGCTATCTTCTAATAAATTATTTATCATTTTTCTTATATCCTTTCTTCTTATTAACTTTCTTTCCTTTGATTCTTGTTGTATTATAAAATTCAATCCATTCTTCAACTAACTCTATGTATTTTTCTAAAGATGTGATATTATTGTTATACAAAGTTTCTTTCTTCAAAAGTGAGTGCCAACTCTCAATTGGAGAATCGTCAATTGGAGTACCTTTTCGGGCCATTGAAATAGTAATACCATTTGACTCACAGATAGCTTTGTATTCGTGGGATGTATACTGGAAACCTTGATCTGAATGCAAGATTAACCCAGATGCATCTTTTATTTTGACTATTGCTTCATTTAAAGTATCCATAACTAGTTTATTATCATTACGTTTAGATATTTTGTAAGCTACAACTTTTCTATCATATAAATCTATTATTGTTGATAGATAAGCTCTAGAGCCTTTAAATATAAGATATGTTACATCTGTGTCCCATACTTTATTTGGTGCATCAGTAGTAAAATTTCTATTTAATAAATTTGGTTTAACATTATCTTCTATTCTTTCATTCTTATTTTTCTTTTTTGACCTTCTTATATATTCAGGTACTAAATTATATTTTTTCATTATTCTTAAAATCTTCTTTCCATTAATCACAACCCCATATTTGATTTTTAGGCCTTCCACAATTCTACGATAACCATATGTGCCTTTAGAATCATCAAATATTTCTTTAATTATTAGATAATCATAATAATCATGATCTTCCTTATTTCGATATTTATAATAAGTTTTAGGGCTTATTTCTAATACAGCACACATATTATATAACTTATAATTATCTCTATATAGATTAATAAAAGTTACTTTCTCTCTCGTTGTGCCTTGAGGAAGGCCTGGTATTTTTTTAGTATCTCATATCTTTCTTTGTAATCTTCTTTTGTTAAATCTTTTTCTTTTGGTCGACCTGTAGGTTTCCTTTGAAAACCATATTCTATTTTATAATTGTTGAATATATATCTTACAGTTCCAATGGGTAAGTTATATTCTCTAGCCAATGGAGTTTCTGGTATATATTCTTCAAAATGTTTTTTACATATTTCTAATTTTGTTTCTAGACTAATTTTATTAAATTTTTGACCTTTTTTTGCCATAATAAATACACCTCCTTTCGAAGGTGTATTATATCATACCTATTTTTTTTAACTGTCTACCCAAAAGGGTGCATTTCAAACTTCATGCTACTTTTGTTTATTTAATATTTTTTTATCTTCACTAGTAATTGAAAGTCTTTTTTCTAATCTTTCATTTGCTAGTTTATTTCTTACAATAGAGTTAACAAATTTTTGATAATCATCATCTGCTTGTCCTTCTCTTTTTGGAATTATCGTTCCTTCATATGTAAGCTGTGAATATAAATATTCATCTTTTAAACTCCAAGCACCTTTACCACCTAATTCACTAACAACAGTATCAGTGTCTAACTTTAATCTATCAGCATTTTCTATTAAATACTCAGCAGCAACATAATTATTAATTTCTAATGCTAGTGCAATTGCATTTCCCCATCTACCGCTTGGTAAAGGTACACCTTCAGAAAACTCAGCAAAAAAATCTAAAGTTTCAATATCTTTTTCATCAACATTGTACATATAATTATTCATATAAGTCACTAAATTTGTTGCATTGATAAATGCAGATTTTCTAATTTTTAATTGTGATATTTGCATACTTCCCATAATAAATCTCCTTTAAATACGTATACTATAGCATGTAATTCTAAAAAATACAAATTATTGAATAGTATTTTATAAAATCTTTTACTTAATTTTGATATAAATTTTCATCACTACATTCTATTGCTTTTTTCTTTTATTATTCGCATAACTAATCAACCCCTTTAAAGCATATAAAAAAATCTAACCAAAATTAACCTTTAATATATTAAAGTCGATTAGCTCGACTAATTTCCCTATGGTGCCGAAAGACAGAATTGAACTGTCCGCTGATCCTTACCAAGGATCTGTTTTACCACTAAACTATATCGGCAGATGGTACTTGAAATAGGAATCGAACCTATATCCCTTTCGTCGGAGGAAAGTATTTTATCCATTAAACTATTCAAGCAAAAAGGAAAAGCTACTCACATTTTGCTCCATATTTCTTAAAGAAAGAAACAAGAGTATCTTTTTTTACTTTTCCGTCTTCTTCATATATATTACCATTTTCTCCTTCTATTTCAAGTATTTTTTTAGTATCTACTTTTTCATAGTTAATAACAGTAGTACTAGTAACACTATTAGAAGTTCTATCAACATTATTATCATAATAATCAATATCTTTATATGGAATAAATATTTTATTATAAGATTCTTCATATTGATCTAGAACAGATGAATCATCAGATTCTACTCTCTCAATTGAAACTGTTTTAGTAACATAATCTCCTTTATAATAAATAGTATAGTTTAGTGAAGCAGTAGCATTATTCATACCAGCTGCAGTTCTAGAACATTTTAAAGTACTCTCACCTTTAGATGCTTTTACTTGAACATCTTCTTTAGCATCATCATCACAACCAGTAACAAAGAAAAATGCTAAAATTACAACTAATAATATACTAACTATCTTTTTCATCCTTAGAACCCTCCAATTTCTCAATTCTATTAAGAATTTTGTATTGTTGTTTAATTATTATTTCTATTTTATCATGTAATTCCTCAAGAATTAACTCACTTTTTAAATCAGTTCTATAATCATTTTGATTTCTTAAACTATCCTTAGCAGCTTGTCTATTTTGACTCATCATAATTATAGGAGCCTGAAGAGCAGCTAAACAAGAAAGTAGTAAATTAAGCAAAATAAACGGATATGGATCAACTTTACTATCTCCTTTTAAAATATATACATTTAGTATAATCCAAAACACCAAAAATGATGAAAATCCAATAATAAATCCCCATGAACCAGCTATTTCACTAACTTTATCAGCAACCCTATCACCAAAAGTCATTTTTAATTCTTCTTGTTTATCTACATCAATACTTATAGGTTGATCTATTAAAAGATCTAGAAGTTCTTCTTCATCTTTCTCATCAAGTTCATGACTTTTTAAAAGCATTTTAACTATTTCTTTTTTTGTCTTTTTATTTTCCATTTATATCACCTACTATATTGTAACACATTTATGAAGCATTATTAGCATCAAATTTAGGATTTAAAGTAAGTTCTATCTCCATACCAGGTGTAATAACCGCATCAGGAGGAACACTTTGCCATGTAACATAACCATTACCAGTAAGTTTTACTTTCATACCCAAAGTCTCAAGTATTCCTTTTGCTTCTTTACTTGAATAACCCGTTAAATTCATTAATTTTAAATTAGAGTCATTCGTAACTAAGAATACTCTGTCTTTACTTGTTACAACACTATCTTTTGAAGGATATTGACTAATTACTTTATTTCCTTCACCTATTATAACTTGATTATAAATTTTATTGTTAGTAAGAGTTGTTTTAGCATCATCCAACTTTTTGTTTTCAAAAGAAGGAAGTGTATAAATAACTATTTCTTCTCCTTGTGTTTCATTCACTTCAGTTCCATAGTATTTAGAAAGATTGCTAACTACTTCTTTTACTGCAGTTGAAATACCTTTTTGACTACCACCACTTGGTCTTTTCACTGATGCATATATTATAAACTGAGGATCTGATTTAGGATAAATTCCTGAGAAAGAAGAAATAATATCCTCTTGACCATTCATATATCCACCACCATTATCACGAGCTATCTGAGCTGTACCTGTTTTACCAATAAGTTCACCGCTATCAATTCTATATCCTGAACCAGTATTGCCAATACCGTTAACTGTATCATCCATTAAACTAATCATTTTTTGAACTGTTTGAGTAGAAGCCACTCTATCTTTTTCTGTTCTTTTACCTGTATAAATAGCTTCACCTGTATCCGAATCAACTATTCTATCAACAATATATGGTTTTAAAAGCATACCATCATTAGTAAGTGGTGTCATAGCTTGTACATTCTGAAGAGGTGTCGTAGTAATACCTTGTCCAAATCCAGCATTATATACTTCTGTTTCATATTTGAATCCAAGTTTACCAGGACTTTCATTTGGAAGAGTAATACCAGTCTTTTTGCCAAATCCAAGTTTTTTATAATATTGTCTAAGCATAGCACTGTTCATAAAGTTATGTAAAAGATTAATTACACCAACATTACTAGATAAAGCATAACCTTTATCATAAGTAATATAGCCCCAACCATTTCTGTTCCAGTCACCTATTTCAGTACCATCAGATGTAACATAAACACCTGACTTATATGTCTTAGATCCATCATAAACTCCATTTTCCATAGCAGCCATATATGTAAATGTTTTCATAGTACTACCAGGTTCATAAGGAAGAGCTATAGTTAAATCTAAATAATTAGTAATATTTTCACGAGTATTTAAATCAAAATTAGGGTTAGATGATAATCCAAGTATTTTTCCAGTCCTAGCATCCATTATAACCATAGTAAACCATTCATAACCAAAGTTATTTTTACAATTAGTAAGAGCTTGTTCAACAAAAAATTGAACATTACTATCTATAGTTAAATAAATATCTTTACCTTGTACAGCTTCTTTTCTAACTTCATTTGTTCCACTAATTTTATAACCTTTTAAATCTTTCTGATAAGTAACAAATCCATCTTCACCCTTTAATATATTATCATAATAAAGTTCAAGTCCCATCTTACCAGTAATTAAAGAATTCCCATCATCATCAATCTTAGTAGTTGCATAACCTAAAGTATAAGATAAAAAATTACCCTTAGGATAATATCTTTTATAACTCTCTACAAAATCAAGACCTGGTAATCCTAAATTTTCAATTTCTTGTTTTTGTATTTCAGTAAGGCCTCTACCACGAGATCCAAATTCTGTTTGATATAAATTTTCTTTATTTAAATATTTTAAAACATCGTCTTTTTCCATGCCAAGAATTGGAGCAAGTTTTTCTGCAGTTTGTTCTTTATCTACAACATGTTGAGGTTTATTCTTATTTGTTGTTCTAGATGAAGAAAGATATGCAATTAACTTATATGATGTAACATTTTGAGCAAGTACATCTTTATTAACACTATAGATAGTACCCCTCTTTGCTTCTAACTTGTCAGTACGAGTAGTTCTTTTACTAGCAAGTTCTTGTAAACTAACATCATCAATTTCTTTAGCAGTCGCAAGTTGAACTAATCTGAATATCATTAATCCAAACAAAAAAAGAGAACAAATAATTAATAGTTTCCCATATTTAATATTATTTCTCCTCTTTTTCTTTTTCAATTAACTCACGTCCTTTAGTTATCTTACGACCTTAATGTTATTATTATTATAGCTTAATCCTTCATCTTGTGCAACCTCTTGTATGGTTGTAAGACTTGCAAGTTCGTCAATCGCCATAGCAAGACTATCATTCTCTTTTTCTTGTACAGCAATCTCTCCTTTTAATTCTTCTACTTCAAAATTAAGTTTAGAAAGCGTAGCTTTAGAAAAAACAATAGAAATAGGTGTAATCATAACTAAAGCTATTGCAAGTGTATATATAAATCTTTCAAACTTAGATATTTTTACTACTTTCTTATATTTTTTCTTTTTCATATTCTTTCTCTCCTATTTTACTCTTTCTATTATTCTAAGTTTAGCGCTTCTTGCTCTATTGTTATTTTCTAGTTCTTCTTCACTAGGAACAATAGCCTTATTAACCACTAATTTAAAATCAGGTAAATACTTAGAATCTATATTAGGAAGTCCTTTGACTTCTTCTTTAACATCACAAAGCTCTTTAAAATATTTCTTAACAATTTTATCTTCCAATGAATGAAATGTTATTACTTCAATTCTTCCACCAATTTTAAGCATTCTAACTGCTTGTTCTAGTGCAGGTTTTATTACATCTAATTCATGGTTCACTTCTATTCTTATAGCTTGAAATATTTGTTTAGCAGGATGTTTCTTTCTTTTTTCTTTTTCAGGAACACTACTTTTAATTATTTCAACTAATTCAAGAGTTGTATCAATTTCTTTTTCTTCACGACACTTTACTATTTTCTTAGCTATCTGATATGAAAATTTACTTTCACCATAATCCCTAAAAATACGATTTAGTTCATTTAACGAGTAATTATTTACTACATAATGAGCATCTAATTTACTTTCTCTATCCATTCTCATATCAAGGCGTGCATCTTCGTGATAACTAAATCCTCTTTCTTTTTCATCAAGTTGAGGACTACTAACACCAAGATCAAAAATAACTCCATCAACCAATTCAACATCACGTTTTTTTAGTTCTTCTTCTAAATGTACAAAGTTACTCTTGATGATAGTGAAGTTAGTACCGATATTTGAAAGAACACCAGTACTAAATTTAATTGCTTCACTATCTTGATCGAAGGCGAATAAAAACCCCTTTTTAATCTTCTTCAAAATAGTGCTACTATCTCCTGCATAGCCTAATGTACAATCAACTATAATACTATCTTCTTTTAGGTTTAAACCTTCAATTAATTCATCTCTCAAAACACTTATATGCATAAAATCACCTGTTAAATATTTATATTAGTATCAAATAGTCCTTCAGCTATGTCAGACATGTTGTCTTTAGTAGAATCAAAAAACTCGTCCCATCCTTCTTTAGACCATATTTCTAGTCTATCTCCAGTTCCAATAATAACGCATTCTTTTTTTAGACCGGCAAATGAAATAAGTGGGGAACTTATATTAATGCGACCTTGCTTATCGAATTCTACCTCAGTCGCTCCTGATAGGAAAAAACGCATGAATCCACGTGCATCTTTTTTTGTAAATGGGATTTTTTGTAGTTCAGCCACTATTTTTTGAAAATCATCTACTGAGTACGCGAAAAGACAATTTTCAAGTCCACGAGTAATTACAAACTTATCTTTTAAATCATCTCTGAACTTAGAAGGAATAGTTAATCTACCCTTCTCATCAATGTTATGATGATACTCTCCCATTAGCATACAGATTCACCACTTTTCCCCACCAGTTGCCACTGCTTACTATAAAATTACCACAAACTAGATATTTTGTAAAGAAAAACAAAAAAAATTTGCCACACTTGACAAATTTTTGTAAAACTAATTTATTTTTTAATAACAATAACAGGTCTAATTCCAAATGAGTTAGTATCATTTAAAGTACACATACCAAAATATCCGGAGAAATGAACCATACTAAGCGCACTAGGATTAGTTGCATTACCTAACCAATAACTAGTGCTTGAAACAAAACCTGTAGAACCAGTTGTTGGACAAGTAGAACCATGTGATTTATTATAATCTCCACATCCAAGAATACCAATTGCTTCTTCTGTCTTAAGTAGTCTTCCAGAAATCTTTTTTGCACCCAAACTTTTTAATCTAATAACATAATCTTCAACATATGAATACAAATTAGAGTTTTCATCATACACATATGGATAAACCTGTGTACCATCAGAATCTTTTTCATAATGAATAAGATTAGTAGTTACAAAACTAACTGATTCTCCATAAGTATTATACTTATCTAGTAAAGAATAATTATCACCAACCCAATATCCATCAACACCACTTTCAGTATTAGTAACTATTGCAAAAGCATCTGAATGAGCTTCAACACCAACTTTACCTACCGTTGATGGATCCTGTATTCCGATTGTTTTACTAGTATCTTTGTTAACACCAACATTCAAATTATATTTTGAAAGTAAAACCTTTTCAGAACTATTATCACTTACAACATAAAAACATTCAGTTTCTAAGCATAATTCATCTCCTAATGTTTCACCATCAACACCACTTTTTAAAGTAAAAGGAGCTATCTTTCTATTTATCTTACTATTATCAGCTTGAACATATCTTACACTAAATTTAAAATAGAATGTTTGATCATTTTCATTTAAATCACTTGGATTAATGTCTTCATTATATTCAACTCTTACTTTATATGTCTCTTTTTTACTTTTCTCAAGTAAATGATTTTCTTCTATTTTATTTCCATCCGCATATGTTACTGTATAATTTAATGTTTTTGGTATTGTAGTTAATTTTGTCTCATAAGTACTATCAGTATAAATACCATTAACTATTCCATCATCATCAATCATAGCATCTATTGTTCCATCATTTTTTGCATCTACTGTAAACTCATAGAAATCACCAGGTTCACTTAACACAACAGAATACTCTACTTCTGTTCTAGCTACATCTGTAATTCTAGCTTTATTTTCATCACTAGTTGGAACACTATTTTCATTTATTTGTACATTTTCCCAATGTATATCCCAGTTAGCACTACTAACCTTACTATTACCATTAATCTTTAAGTTTGATGTTAAAACTGCATATCCAACGCTTATCCCTAAAACAATTAAAAATAATAAAATATATAAACTTCCCTTACTTCTTTTTCTCATATTATCACCTATTAAAAGTATAGCAAAAAACAAAAACAAAACAATAAAATATAAATAGTAATTTCATGTTTTTACACATTATTTACAAAAACAAAAAAATGCCAAAAGTGGCATTTTAAACATTAAATCTATCTTAATTCTGTTGTAGGAATGATTACAACAGGTCTAACTGCATAAGTATTATTCTCGCTAACAACTGCAGTAGTAACAACTCCACTATTATTAACGATATAGTAATTATCATCATCTAATACTGAACCAGTAATATATCCATTAGTAGAGCCTGTAAGTATATCAGAAGATAATCCTTGAAGTTCTTCATATGAAGGTAATTTAACATCATTTATAACAATACTATAATCAGCTAATTTATCTTTATAACGTTTTACTAAATTATATACTGAACTATTCTTATCAAACACATATGGATAATTAGGTGTTCCAGTATAGCTACCTGAATAAGTAAGTTCAGCACCAACTTTATCTTTCCAATAAGATGTATCAGATAAATAATTTAATGAAGAATCATCACCTTGAACACTATCAGAAGTTAAATACTTTTTTGATAATAATTTAGTAGTTTCTGAGTCACTACTTATAACATAAAATTGTTCAGAAGTATTTGAAGAAAGAGTAACAACATCTCCAACTGTAATCGTTCCCTCATTTTGTCTTTCGACAACTAGAGGAATTCTAACGCGAACAATTTCATCATTTGCTTGTACATAATTTAGTTTAAAAGTAAATTTAATATCTAGTGCAGTAGTAGGTAAATCTGTAATAGAAAGTCCATCTTTCATTGCAATTCTAACTTTAATAGTTTCTTTAGTTTTACCCTTTAAAAACTGATTATTAGCAACTGCTACCCCATCTGAATAAGTAGCAGTATAATCAAAATATTTAGCTTGTTCTTCAGTAAGTGTTAAACCTTCAACACTTTCAGTTTTAGCATTAATTGTACCATTATTTACTACATCAACTGTATATTCATAGAATTCACCTTCATTTTTAAAATCAAGTGATGAAGTAATACTCATTTTATCTTGCGAAATACCAGATCCATCAGAAGGCTCAATACTACCTTCAGTAACATTTAAATTTTCAAAATGAACATCCCAAGAAAGGTTTGATATCTTAGTATTATTATTAATATTTAAAGTTCTTTTAACATATGCATAACCAATTCCAACAAACATAACAAAGAAAACAGCAACTACTAATATTAATCTATTTTTAATAGCTCTTCTTCTAATATGTTTTTTTCTAACTCCATTATTAAATTTCATATTATCATAACCTTTCTTATTTTATTAAACTATTTTATATAACTATTAGATATTTCTATAACCGGACGAACGCCGTAGCTGCCACCATTGTCATCATAGCCGTTGATGCTGAAGGACGAGTTCACAGTCCACACGTTGTAGTTGTCGAAAGCCGACCCAAGCCAATATGATTGTTTACCATCAAATATTATTGATGTTCCGTTATCTTTTACTTCCTTTATGCTATCTGCTTCTTCATATGTAAGTAATCTTCCTGTTATTGTGTCAGGTGCTCCCATTGCTTTTAGTTTTGCTATATATCCATTTTCTCCACTTATATATTGATAAATTTTTGAATTACTATCATATACATATGGATATGGATTTCCTGAGTAACTTGCTCCATTTTCATTATATGGACTTATTAAGTTATTACTATCGTCTCCCCAATAATTTGTTGCTGAGAAGTCTATTGTTCCTTTATATGTTCCTTCTCCATCATTCCCTGTTGCTTCACTACTTTGTAATCCATATCCTTCTGTTGTTGTTGAAATTGTTCCTGTTACATCCCAGTCTTCTACTATATTTCCTACAAGTAGATTATATTTAGCAAGTAATACTGTATTATTAGCATCGCTACTTATAACATAAAATTCTTCTGTATCACCTATTTTTATTACATCTCCTGGTGTTATTTGTCCCTCTACTTGTCTTGTTACATATGTTATAGAGCCATCATTTCTATCAGTTGCATCACTATCTGCTTGAACATAATTTAATTTAAAAGTAATTTTTATTTCATCACCATCGGTTGGTAAATCAGCCTTTTGTAAATCTTCTTTTACCTCTATTCTAACTCTAATAGTTTCTTTTTCACCAGCTTTTAAAACTTGATTATTTTGAACTCTTTCTCCATCAGAATAAGTTGCAGTATAAATTAAATACTTAGATTGTGCTTCAGAAAGAACAGTACTATCATATGAATCGATCATAGCATCAATACTACCATCATTTTTTACATCAACAGTATATTCAAAAAATTGTGCTGGTTGAGTAAAATCTAAAGAAGTAGTTACAGATAATTTATCAGAACCAATAGTTGGTTCACTAACAGGAGTTATACTTCCAGAAGTTACTTTTACATTTTCCAAGTGTACGTCCCACTTCATACTTGAAATTTCAGTATTACTGTTTATAGTTAGCGTTTCTCTTAAATAAGAATAACCTATTCCTACAAATAGCATTACAAATAAACCAATAATTACAAATACTTTAGTTCTCTTTTTTCTTTTATTTAGTAATTTTCTCACACAAATCACCCTATCTTAATTTATATTTTATCATACATATGATAATTTTTGAAGAAAAAAAACACTCATTTTTATTATTTACACTTTTTTACAAAAAAATAAAAGAAGTTCTTAAGAACTTCTCAGACTGTTGACAAA